>NZ_NOZT01000005.1:0-109260 GCF_002412355.1 Acinetobacter sp. YT-02 | reverse complement strand
TATTCTTGCGCTCGGACATGAGCGTCTAGCAGTAGGAATCTCCGTCCTTTAGGTCGGGGAGGATGTCAACTAAATCCTATATTGTTTTTTGTGCTTGCACAGCCACAATTTTTAGCTAAGGTTTAAATAGCTTTGCGTAGGCATCTTCCTACTTTGGCAAGACCCAAAGTAGGCAAAAGTCTTTTGTTACCCATACACGACATCCTTGTCGTGATGGGTAACGTGGGGCATCCGTGCCCCACATTCGCGTATCGGAAGTTTGTCAAAATTTAATTGGAAAAGAACTCATTTTTAAATTTTTGGGTGATATTTCAGCAGAAATAGAATGAGGTTGCTGTAAAAGTAAACATTTGCACTGAAAAGCGAAAAAGACTATTGACGATTTACAGCTGAAACTGTTTAATACGCGTCATTGGCGTGATAGCTCAGTCGGTAGAGCAACGGATTGAAAATCCGTGTGTCCCCAGTTCGATCCTGGGTCTCGCCACCATATTCAAAACGGTTAAACGTTTTCAATCCCTGATCCCATCAGAGATTTTTTTTGCATAAAATTTATGCGATCAAATAAAAAAGTGATGATTTTTATTGACTATTCAGCCGAGATACGGCTTAATACACGGCATTGGCGTGATAGCTCAGTCGGTAGAGCAACGGATTGAAAATCCGTGTGTCCCCAGTTCGATCCTGGGTCTCGCCACCATATTCAAAAAGCCTCAAACACTGTTTGAGGTTTTTTTTCGCCTCTAGGTTGGTCATAGAGAATTATAATTACATGCAAAGCGCATTAAAATTCCAAGAAAAATTGCATACCCATAATAGATTTAAGAAAGTGAAAAAGACCGTTTATCCGAGTCAAGGTGAGCCAAAATTGATTTTCAGGTAGGCTATAAAACGTATACGGTTGCAGTGAAAAATTTTTTCTTGCATGGTGTAAAACTGCATTGTCCTGAAATTACGTTGCGAGACAAGTTTATGAAATTTATAAAAATATATCCTTTGCTGCTGATATTGGGCTGTCCATGGAGCATGATGGTCCACGCGGATGACGCGGTGACCTTACCCACCCTGCACGTACTGGCCGAGCCAGAGTTACGTACAGAAACCGGGATTGTGCCGTATCAGAATGATGAAAAAAATCTCCGTGCTTTACAGCATCAAGTTATTCGTAATTCACGTGAAGCACAAAACTTTATGATCGACAGCCATGTGGTTGCCAATCTGGAAATTCAGCCCTTACAAGCACAACCCGACCTAAATTCGTTATCGCCCTTTCTACAACAGTATGTATTGAGTATTGCTCAGGGTTTACAGTCGAGTGATCCTACACAAGGCTTGTATATTATGTTGCAACCCTTTGGTATAAACCGTAGCAACAGTATGCAGCATATTGATCGTAGCAATAGCAACAGTATGCAGCCCATCGATCGTGATATGCATATACAGCTCGACCTGAAAAATGTCAGCATTGGTACGATTGAACATTCTATAAATAATTTTTCTGTACCTGAGCTACCGACACCGAAAAAGTAATCATTTTTCTTTTGAAAAAATCCTTAGCTTTGCCAGCGAAGCCTATATTTGCCGCCGCGAGAAAGTGGCAAATGCCTGCGCAGTTGAAAATTGGGGCTGTTTTCAGCCTGTGAGCTAGTCATGTTCTTCAGAGATCATTACTCCGTTATATGCTCAGCCAGTCGGGAACCACCAGGTCAGTTTTAATCCTGCCCAGAGCTGGAAATTGGCTCCATACGATGTTAAATATTATCAATTGAATGATCAGCGGGTGCTCATTGCCCAGACCAGTTTTAGAATTGATCAGGTCATTGATTAAATTTATAAATATTATGAGCATCGTTAAATGAAAGATCTGTTTTCTGATGACAGCTTGCGCTATAAACAGGCCCGTCCGGCTTATTCTGCAGAAATTGTCCAGGAAATTTTAAAGCATGTACCTGAACGAACTTTTGCCTGGGATTGTGGTGCCGGTTCGGGGCAGTTTACCCAGTTATTGGTACCACATTTTCAGCAGATTTTAGCCACAGATTTAAGTCAAGCACAGTTGGATTTGGCACCGCAGTGGGCAAATGTGAGTTATCGTACCTGCTTGGCGCAAGACAGTGGATTGGTGGATGCAAGTGTAGATTTAATTACGGTCGCACAAGCGATTCACTGGTTCGGCTTTGATGCTTTTTATGCCGAAGTACATCGGGTACTAAAACCGAGTGGAATATTTGCTGCGGTGGGCTACGGTCTGATTCAAGCTGTAGATCCTGAGGTGAATACCGCAATTCAACGCTTGTATTTTCAGACCTTAAAAGGTTGTTGGGATGCTGAACGTCGTTATATTGATGACTTATATCGCACGATTCCTTTCCCATTTCAAGAAATCGTGACACCCGAACTTTGCCTGAAATATCGTTGGTCGGCAGCACAATTGCTGAATTATTTAAACACTTGGTCGGGACTGCAGCATTATTTAAAGCAACATACTGATACGCCCTTGCTTGAATTACAGCAATTGTTGCAGCAGCAACCTGCTCAGGGCTTGGAAATTCAGTTTCCAGTTTTGCTGCGTTTAGGTCGCTTGGTATAAAAAGTCAATGTATTGAGTGATTTTTGAACTTAAAATATAAGTTGGTGAAAAAAGGATGTTTCTCCACAGGTGTAATTTACCTATGTGCGAGGTGTCCAATGTTAAAATTTTCTCTCCCTATTTTATTCAGTCTTGCGCTGAGTCTCCCTGCGACTGCTTTTGCCAATCTTGATCAGCCTTTACAGGTCTTGGATGATTGTGCATTAAGTGCAGAATATGGGCAATCCAACAGCTTAAATTTGCTGCATGATCAATACCGTTTTACCGCGCAAGATGTGGTGAATCAAGTTCGAGCTGAACAAAACCTAGACTTAGCAAGCAAATTTGCAACTTTGGGTTCTCGTTTTTATATCAACCCGCAAGGTCAAACTGTGCTGCAAATTCAACGTGATGTGGTGTCTTTGGGTGTGATTGAAACCACACTCAGTGTGGATGGTTTACGCCAGTTAGGGCAGCATTTTATAGATGAATTTAAAGCTTTGGCATTTGAGTAAAATGGAGTGCGTTGTCGCAAATGACCTTGTGACAATCTAAGACATAAAAACTTAAGACATAAAAAAACGCCCTGAAAAATCAGGGCGTTTTTTTATTGCACGCGAATTATGCTGGTTGCGCAGATTCTTGTTGTGCAGGAGTCAACATGTGACCGTGTTCTTCGAAGTTTGCATGCCAAGATAATGCTTCACGAAGTAGGTGAGGAGTGTGACCACCTTTTGCACATGCACGCTCAAAGTAATCATTCAATGCATTGCGGTACATTGGGTGTACACAGTTGTCGATAATCGCACGAGCGCGTTCACGTGGTGCAAGACCGCGTAAATCTGCTAAACCTTGCTCAGTGACTAAGATGTCAACGTCGTGTTCGTTGTGGTCTACATGCGCAGCCATTGGAACGATAGATGAAATGTCACCGCCTTTCGCAATCGATTTAGTCACGAAAATCGCCAAGTGTGCGTTACGCGCGAAGTCACCTGAACCACCAATACCGTTCATCATTTTGGTACCGCATACGTGGGTTGAGTTCACGTTACCGTAAATATCAAACTCAAGTGCAGTGTTAATACCAATGATGCCTAAACGACGTACTAACTCAGGGAAGTTAGAAATTTCTTGTGGACGTAAAATGAATTTGTCTTTGTAGTGTGCAAGATTACCAAATACGCGATCGCCACATTTTTCAGACAAAGTCATTGAACAGCCAGAAGCGAACTTCATTTTGCCTGCATCAATCAATTCAAACGTACAGTCTTGGAGTACTTCTGAGTACATCACCAAGTCTTCAAAGTTAGAGTGTTTGAAGCCTGTTAATACTGCATTTGCAATTGAACCGATACCTGCTTGTAAAGGTGCCAAGTTTTTCGGTAAACGACCTTGTGCTACTTCGTTTTCAAAGAATGCGATCAAGTGATCTGCAATTGCTTGAGTTTCGTCATCTGGATCGGTCACGTTAGATGGAGAGTCAAGCAAGGTATCGTTAAATACAATACCCACAACTTTTGCAGGGTCTAACTGAATACCTTTGGTTCCAATACGTTGTTCAACGTGAGTTAATGGCACTGGACCACGTGTTGGACGTGCTTCAGGAATATAAATGTCGTGTAGGCCTTCAAATTCTGTGCTTACAGTGGTGTTGATTTCGATAATGACTTTATCTGCATATTCAACAAAGCTTGCAGAGTTACCTACAGAAGTTGTTGGAATAATTAAGCTGTCTTCAGTAATTGCAACTGCTTCAACAATCGCGATGTCTGGGCGTTTTAGCGTGTTGTTACGCATTTGCTCAACAGTTTCAGACAAGTGTTGGTCAATGAACATAACTTGACCTTGGTTAATTGCTTTACGCAAGGTGTTGTCTACTTGGAACGGCATACGACGAGCCAAAACACCTGCTTCAGTCAATTGCTTGTCTAAATCATTACCAAGACTTGCGCCAGTAATTAAGTCAATTTTTAAAGGGTTGGTTTTAGCGCGTGCCACCAATGCAAGTGGAACAGCTTTTGCTTCACCCGCACGAGTAAAGCCACTCATACCTACGGTCATACCATCTTGAACGAATTCAGCAGCTTGTTCTGCGCTGATTACTTTGTCGTGGAGGGAGGCTAAACGGATGCGATCTAAAGACATGGCGAACTCTCGTAAAATACTAGACTGATACCGATTGTACCGATCAAAAAAGGTATTTTGCATAGGTGTTAGGCTAAGGTCTAATTTTTTGCCTAAATGGTGGTATAAAAATATAAAATAATACATAAATAATTGAATTTAATCGTTTATTTATATATCAAAAGGTAAATATTACAATTTGTTTGATATATTTTTATACAATTTTGATATGCACCATCTGAATTTTTTACTTTGATCGTCCATCCGATTTGCTGTTGGTCTGAAATTGGTATATAGCAAGCCAGATAGAGATCAAAAGCGTCAGCCGTTTAGAAGTGTTCACTCAAACTTTGTTTGATTTTTTCCAGCGTGCCAACATTATTTTTTTCTTCAACGATTTCAGGTTGTAACGGCAGGGTAATGATGGCTTCAAGACCACCGTGTTCACGGTTTTGAATGGTGAGCTCGCCCTGATGAATATCGACAATACGTTTTACAATTGCCAAACCTAAGCCACTGCCTTGTACAGTACGTGCTTCATTGCCGCGTACAAAAGGCTGCATTAAATCTGCAATCTGGTCTTCTGGAATGCCTGTACCGTTGTCTGCCACGCTAATCCGAATGTGTTCATCCAGCACTTCTGCAGACAACTCAATTGGCTCTGCACCATAGCGTTTCGAGTTATTAATCAGGTTGCCAATCAGACGTTTCAGCGACAAACTGCGCGCCTGAATTAAAGGTAATTCTTGTGCGTTAAAGCGAATATCCAACGGTTTAAATTGAATAATCAATTCCTGCAGCAAAACATTTAAATCGGTTTCTTGTAATTCTTCATCGGAACCATCACGCATATAAGAAATGAATTGATTTAAAATCGCATCCATATCTTCTACATCGTAAATTAAGCCTTCTTTTAAAAAATCATCATCGGGCATCATTTCGGCACTTAAACGAATCCGTGTCAGTGGCGTGCGCAGGTCGTGTGAAATACCTGCCAACATGATACGACGGTCACGTTCAGTCTGTTCCAAGGTATAAATCATGTGATTAAAGGCTTGGTTGACCTCACGAATTTCCTGCGGACCGTGATTGGTTTCCAAATAAGGTGCTTTGCCTGTTTTACTGTAGCTATTGGCGGCATTTTGCAGACGACGCAAAGGACGATTCAGCTGACGTACTAGAGTTAAAATAATCGCTGCAGCAAAAAGCGGAATACCCAAAAGCCAGCCAAAGACCAGTTCAGGGCTGTAGTTGGCATAGGTTTTAAGGGGTTCACGTACCCAGTTGCCATTCATTTCTGGGGTTTGAATCCAAATACGCGGGCTTGGTTTGAACTGGAAATAGACCGTGACATCCTGCATTTTTAATTCAGTTGCCAGTTTCTTTTCTATTTGTTGGGTAAAAAACTCTGCAATGACTTTTTCCCTTACATTAGGAAACTCACGTGGATCGGTTACATATTCAATGCCGACCCGATTTTTAAGCCACGCATCGACATCGACTTCGGCTTCATTGTGAAAAATGCGCAAATCTGGATTGTTTAAAATTTCCAGTTCAACCGCTAAATAGCGGGCGTGTTGTTGAATTTCAGGTAAATACAAGGTGCGCCAAAAGAACCACAACGACATAAACAGGCTAAACAACACCACAAAAACCACCAGTACCGTGGTGCGCATGGCTGCAGAACGTGGTTTGATTTTGTCCAGAAAACGCTCCCAGCGGGTACGTTTCTTTTCAGAATACGCCACATAGTCGGTAAATTCTTGTGGGTCGATGGGTTCGTGTTTCACATCTTGTCCTGTGGCAGAGGTTGTAAAGCGAATTTAGTGAGTGAAATTTTATGATGAATATATTTGTTATTGGAATGTCTGTTCTTTAAATCTAGCACAATGATCGGTGTGCATAAATGTTGATCATTGCATGAAGATGTGAGGCTGAAGCCTCACATCATTTTCAACTTATTCCGCACCATCTGGAACAAATACATAACCGACACCCCAAACCGTTTGAATATAACGTGCACGGGCAGGGTTTTCTTCAATTAAACGACGTAAACGAGAAACTTGAACATCAATCGAGCGTTCCATCGCACCCCATTCACGGCCACGCGCCAAATTCATTAATTTGTCACGGGTCAAAGGTTCGCGTGGGTGTTGTACCAACGCTTTGAGTACCGCAAATTCGCCTGTAGTCAGTGTTACAACCTGACCTTCACGCGTTAAAGTACGGGTCGATAAATCTAGCGACCATGGGCCAAAACCGACCACTTCCATTTGCTGACTTGGTGCGCCCGGTACTTCTCGCACTTGACGACGCAATACGGCACGAATACGTGCTAACAGCTCGTTTGGATTAAATGGTTTTGGCAAATAATCATCTGCACCTGCTTCAAGTCCTGCAATACGGTCTGAATCACTGCCGCGAGCGGTCAGCATAATAATTGGCGTATCGATGTTGGACTGACGTAAACGACGGCAAATACTTAAACCATCTTCCACAGGCAGCATAAAATCTAGCACGATTAAAGAGAACAGTTCACGCTGCAACAAACGATCCATTTGTGTGGCGTCGTGGGCAGTTTTCACCACAAAGCCTTTATCTTCCAAAAAGCGCTGTAACAGGGTACGTAAACGCACATCATCATCGACGACGAGAATGCGTTCGACGCGGTCAGTTTCGGTGTGTACGGCATCTGTTTTTTCAGCAGGTACAACTAAACTCATGATGTGCTCCTTTATTCTTTATTGTCATCGTAAACAAAAAGTTGAGTTGGCTTTGAGTATACGATTCATTGGTATCTATTGCCTATGTTCTAAAGCAACAAATATTGCAGATAAAATCAAGACATAGATACCAAATATATACAGCATTCCTGTGTGAAAATCTGACATATTTGCCCGTTTCAGTCTAACATGGGCCTGAATTTTATTTAGATTTATAAAATTCTGTCGAATTGGCAAAATCCACCAAAAAACCGCCATTTATAAAATTCATAAAACAATTGTGGATTTTATAGTCTTGGTCTTTATAATCATGGCTTTTAGTACTTATCCTTGTAGGATCACACACGATGACTGACTTAGTTCAGCAGTTAGCAAAAGAACTTGCCGTACGACCAAATCAAGTAGAAGCTGCCATCAAACTTATTGATGAAGGTGCTAGCGTTCCATTTATTGCACGTTACCGTAAAGAAGTGACGCAAGGTTTAGATGACACGCAGCTACGTCAGCTCGATACACGTTTATCGTATTTACGTGATTTATATGAGCGTCGCGAAAAAGTAATAGAATCACTCAAAGAACAAGATAAATTATCTGATGATTTATTGGCACGGGTTAACGCTGCTGAAACCAAAAATGCTTTAGAAGAAATTTACGCGCCTTACCGTCCAAAACGCACCAGTAAATCGTTTAAAGCTAAAGAAGCAGGTTTAGGCCCAATTGCAGCGCAAATTTTTGCAGAACAGGTTGAGCCAAGCGAAGCTTTAGCAGGCTTTAGTCATGCAGACTATCCTGATGCAGACAGTCAGCTAGATGCGGTACAACACATTCTGATTGATGAATGGGCACAAAATATTGCCTTAACCACAGAATTAAAAGAAATTTTTGCCAAAACAGCGGTATTAAAAAGCTTGGTTGCTTCTGAAGAGAAAAAAGAAGTGGGCAAAAAATTCCGTGATTACTTCGATTTTTCAGAAAACCTCAACAAAGTGCCTTCACATCGCCTATTGGCGATGTTGCGTGGTCGCCAAGAAAACGTCTTGGGTTTAAAAGTTGATGGTGAAGACAGTGCACCTTTGGCACGTATTGAAACTGAATACAATTTAGATCAAATTCAGCCGCAAGCACGTCAGGACTTTTTAAAGCAAACGGCAAAATTGTTCTGGTTGGGCAAAGTGCGTCCACAAATCGAACATTCATTATTGACTGAAAAGCGTTTGGCTGCCGAAGCTGAAGCGATGGATGTCTTTGCAGAAAACTTGCGTCATTTATTGCTCTCTGCACCTGCAGGTGCGCGTTGTACGCTGGGCGTAGACCCTGGCATCCGTACAGGTGTCAAACTGGCTGTGGTGAACCAATCTGGCGATGTGGTTGCACATAGCACGGTTTATCCATTTGCACCTAAAGAAGACAAAGCAGGCGCGATTGAAGAACTTGCACGTTTATGTCGTGAGCACAATGTTGATTTAATCGCGATTGGTAACGGGACTGCAAGCCGTGAAACTGAAGCGGTTGTGGCAGAAATGATGGCGGCACACAGCGATCTGAAATTGACACGTGTATCTGTATCTGAAGCGGGTGCATCTGTATATTCAGCTTCTGAGTTAGCATCGCAAGAGTTGCCAGAGTTAGATGTGTCGATTCGTGGCGCAGTGTCTATTGCCCGTCGTTTACAAGACCCATTGGCAGAGTTGGTAAAAATTGATCCTAAATCAATTGGTGTGGGTCAGTATCAACATGATGTCAATCAGGCAGGTTTAGCAAAAACCTTAGAAGCTGTGGTAGAAGACTGTGTGAACTCGGTCGGTGTCGATGTCAACACGGCATCTTCAGCAATTTTGGGTTATATCGCAGGTTTGAATAAAGCCATTGCACAGCAAATTGTTGAATACCGTAAAGAACATGGCCGTTTTGACAATCGCCAAGCTTTGAAAAACGTACCGCGTTTAGGCGAACGTACTTTTGAACAAGCAGCAGGTTTCTTGCGTATTCAAGCCGGTTCTGAGCCTTTAGATGCCTCTGCTGTTCACCCAGAATCTTATGGTTTGGTGGAAAAAATCGTTGCAGCGAAAGCAACCACAGTCAAAGACATCATTGGCAATACTGAAATTATTCGTTCGGTGAATGCGGAAGAATTTGTAGATGAGCAAGTCGGCTTACCAACTATTCAGGATGTTTTGTCTGAATTGGAAAAACCAGGTCGTGACCCACGTCCTGAATTCCGTACGGCTAAATTCCGTGAAGATATTACTGAAGTGGCGCAGTTGACTGAAGGCATGCAGCTTGAAGGTGTTGTAACCAACGTGACCAACTTTGGTGCTTTCGTGGATGTGGGCGTACATCAGGATGGTTTGGTGCATATTTCTGAGTTGGCCAATGAATTTGTGGCTGATCCGCATAAAGTGGTGAAACCAGGTCAAATTGTTCAAGTGCGTGTGTTGCAGGTTGATGTAGAGCGTAACCGTGTGAATTTATCGATGCGTCCTGAAGGTTCGGCTGCACCTGCAAAAGCAGCGCGTGCACCACGTCGTGATCAAGAACAGCGTACAGAGCGTAAGCCACAAGCGAAACGTCCACAGCAGTCACGTCCTCAGACTGAGCGTCCACAAGCGAAAAAACCACAAGCCGCTAAACCACAAGAAAATAAAATTGGTGGTTTAGGTGCATTGTTGTTACAAGCAGGGATTAAAGGTTCGAAGTAATTTTGAATTGCTCTAACAAAAAGCTCCCGAAATTCGGGAGCTTTTTGTTTTGCAGGAACATTTTTATATACAGATTTTTTGATGGATTTTAAATCAACGGTACAATCCAACTCACCAAAATCAGCATAATTCCCAAATGTCCAAGTTTACGAGTCACTGCGACTAGTTTTGACGGTGGTGCTTCAAGTTGGCGAGCATATTCCTGAAGATTTAAACCTTGTGAGGCTTTGCTGCTAAATAAAAATACGCCTAAATCAATACAAATTAAAATCGTGCCTACATCGGCAACAACCTCTAAGAGTTCATATTCTTGCTGATAAAGCGCCGTTGCAACCTGATAACTTAAAAATAAGGCAAAGGCAAAACAGCCATACTGTAAAATGAGGGCTAGTGCTCGCATAATCCATTCAAAATACTTAAAACAGCTGTGTTATAGCATAAAAATAAGGTGCAATTGAATGTTTTGTTTAAGCTGCATGGACATAAGATTAAGCTTGTTAACATTATCTCTTGCAGTAGATGTTGCAAGATTGAAATAACGTAATATGAAATGATCGGAAATAAAATAGGCGACCCGTAGGTCGCCTAAAGCAAAACTTGAATTGTGTATAAATTACCAGTGTTCACCTGGGAACAAGCGCGCATACGCTTTTTGTACCCAGTTCAGTTTTTGCTGCTCGCCCACAGAAGCGGTAGAGCTTGGGAATAAGTTATAACCAATCGACATGAGTTTGTTGTTAATGTCTGGTGCAATCGCATAAGTGATTGAAGCCAAACGACCCAAATGTGTCGCAATTTTCTTCGGACGTTTCACAATCGCATAAGCAATTAAATCTGCCGCTTGCTCAGGTGAAAGGGTGGGCACGTACTTATAAATTTTGGTTGGTGCGATCATTGGGGTACGGACCAATGGCATATACACCGAAGTAATCGCAATTTTGTGTGTATGCGCTTCTGCAGATAGACAGCGACTAAACGCATCCAATGCGGCTTTAGATGCCACATAAGCCGAGAAACGCGTTGCGTTGGCTAATACACCAATCGAGCTGATGTTGATGATGTGACCATCTTTACGGTGCATCATCTGCGGCAAAATATTGAGTACCAAACGCACAGCACCAAAATAGTTGAGCTGCATGGTACGTTCAAAGTCGTGGAAACGATCAACCGACTCATGTACTGCACGACGGATTGAGCGGCCTGCGTTGTTAATTAAAATATCAATATGATCGACAGAGGCAAGAATTTGTTGCGATACAGCATCAATAGAGTCCATATCGTTTAGATCACAAGGGAAAACTGAAGCCTTGCCACCACGTGCTTCAATTTCAGCTTTGACTTGTTCGAGCGTTTCCTGAGTACGTGCCACCAAAAGCACATGCGCACCTGCATCGGCTAGCTTATGTGCCACGGTTAAACCAATACCACTCGATGCACCTGTAATAAGGGCAACTTTACCATTTACACGCTGTTGAAAAAGTTTCTCTAATTTTGGCTTCACGCTAATATTCCTGATTTAGATTCCTGAGTTGTCATTTTTATTGAGATTGACGATTCAAATTTCAGACTGAATTTGAACTGTTTTACTTGGCTTTATGATAGCCGATTGCACAAAAAAAGCTATGGAATAAGTGGTTGAATTTAAAAATGAATTTAGAGTAATTGCTCTATTTTTGTGAGCTGTATATCTTTATTTTTACCATGAAATAAAGCTAATGCAAAGACATACAAAGAAAAATTAAAATAAAAAAGCATCCTGTTGAAATTAATCAGCAGGATGCCAGTACAAAGTTTGAACTGATGAGTTTTTATACGGCTGCTAAAGCTTGCTCTAAATCGGCAATTAAGTCATCGGCATGTTCAATCCCGATGGATAAACGCACCATATCTTCACTCACACCAGCCGCTTTGAGTTCATCTGCACTCAACTGACGGTGAGTGGTGGTTGCAGGGTGGCAAGCCAGACTCTTGGCATCGCCAATATTGACCAAGCGTGTGAATAATTGCAGTGCATCAATAAAGCGGGTTCCGCCTTCACGGCCATCTTGCACACCAAAAGACAGAATTGCAGAAGGTTTGCCTTTCACATATTTTTGTGCCAACGCATGTTGCGGGTGATCTTTCAAACCTGCGTAATTGACCCATTTCACTTTTGGATGTGCCTGTAAATATTCCGCTACTTTTTGCGCGTTTTCAGTATGGCGTTCCATACGCAGGCTTAAGGTTTCTAAACCTTGTAAAATTAGGAATACGTTATGCGGGCTAATCGCTGCACCTGTATTGCGTAGTGGTACTACACGTGCACGTGCAATAAATGCTGCAGCGCCTAAGGCTTCTACATAGTTCACACCATGGTAACTTGGGTCAGGTGTATTTAAGGCTTTAAAACGCTCAGGATATTTGCCCCAAGGGAATTTACCGCTATCGACAATAATGCCGCCAATAGACGTACCGTGACCACCAATATATTTGGTCAGTGAGTGAATGATGATGTCTGCGCCAAAATCAAATGATTTTTGCAAGACAGGCGTGGCTACAGTGTTATCCACCACCACTGGAATGCCGTATTCGTGCGCAATTTTCGCAATCGCTTCAAGGTCAATAATATTGCCCAATGGGTTACCAATGGATTCTACAAAGACCAGTTTGGTTTTGTCATCAATCAGGTCGCGTAAGCTTTCAGGCTGTTGATAATCGAAGAAACGTACTTCAATGCCTTGTTTAGGCAAGGTGTGGGCAAATAAGTTGTAAGTACCGCCGTATAAAGTTGATACTGAAGCAATGTTATCGCCTGCTTCGGTAATGGTCTGAATTGCGTAGGTAATTGCAGCCATACCCGATGCTAAAGCCAATGCGCCAATCCCGCCTTCAAGTGCTGCAACACGTTGCTCCAATACTGCAGTGGTTGGGTTCATAATACGGGTGTAAATATTGCCTTGTACTTTTAAATCAAATAAATCGGCACCATGTTGCGTATTATCAAAGGCATAAGAAGTGGTTTGGTAAATAGGCACAGCCACGGCTTTGGTGGTTGGTTCTGGGCTATAGCCTGCATGAATGGCCAAAGTTTCGTCTTTATAGGTCATGTTTACTTCATCTTCGTGAGTTAAATTGGTTTGAGTCTAGCACTTTTAAATATGAAAGAAAGTGTAAAAATGCTGCAATATTTAGCTGTAAATTTGATATAGCAGGCAAAAAGTCCTGTGCTTATCCGCTGATCGCTAGAGTTGTAACAAAGCATGCAAGATGTTTGTGGTGTCTTATTTTTTCTCCGTATTCAGGTATAATACCCGATTATTTTTTCGCTCATTAGAGCAGGGGCTGCTCATCTGAGCCCCAGATTTGGTTTTCTATTGAGGAGTCCTACGTGGCCCAATATATTTATACGATGAACCGAGTGTCGAAAATGGTTCCGCCTAAGCGCGAAATCTTGAAAGACATCTCCTTATCATTTTTCCCAGGTGCGAAAATTGGTGTGCTTGGTTTAAACGGTGCAGGTAAATCGACTTTGCTCCGTATTATGGCGGGCGTAGATAAAGATTTCTCGGGTGAAGCACGTGCGCAGCCAGGCATCAAAATTGGTTATCTTGAGCAAGAACCACCTTTGGACGAGAGTAAAGACGTTCGTGGTAACGTGGAAGATGGCTTGCGTGAGCCACTTGATGCTTTGGCTCGTCTTGATGAAGTCTTCGCTGAATATGCGGCTGAAGATGCTGACTTTGACGCACTAGCCAAAGAGCAAGAAAAGCTTGAAGCTATTATTCAAACTTGGGATGCACACAACCTTGCAAACCAGATGGATCAAGCTGCTGCAGCACTGAACCTGCCTGCTTGGGACGCAGATGTTTCTAAGCTTTCTGGTGGTGAACGCCGTCGTGTAGCACTTTGCCGTTTGCTTTTGTCCAAACCAGATATGTTGCTACTAGACGAACCGACGAACCATTTAGATGCCTCATCTGTTGCATGGTTAGAACGTTTCTTGAAAGACTTCCCGGGTACCATTGTCGCGATTACGCACGACCGTTACTTCCTAGATAACGTGGCTGAATGGATTCTAGAACTTGACCGTGGACATGGTATTCCTTACCAAGGTAACTACTCTTCTTGGTTAGAGCAAAAGAACGCGCGTCTAGAGCAAGAACAGAAGCAGGAAGAGTCTTTTGCTAAAGCATTGAAAAAAGAACTTGAATGGGTTCGTTCTAATGCCAAAGGTCAGCAAAAGAAAAACAAAGCACGTATGGAACGCTTTGAAGAGCTTAACTCGCGTGAATTCCAGCAACGTAACGAAACTTCTGAAATCTATATTCCACCTGGTCCACGTTTGGGCAACAAGGTGATTGAAGTTGAAGGTATCAGCAAATCGTTCGGCGACCGTACCCTGTATAAAGACTTGAGCTTTTCAGTACCACCATGTGCCATTGTCGGTATTGTCGGTGAGAACGGTGCAGGTAAAACGACGCTATTCCGTATGATGACTGGCGAACAGCAACCAGATACCGGTACGGTAACGCTGGGTGAGTCGGTTAAAGTGGCTTACGTGGGTCAGATTCGTGACACCTTAGACGACAACAAAACTGTTTGGGAAGAAGTGTCTGGCGGTTTAGACATCTTGCGTATTGGTGAATACGAAATCGCATCTCGTGCCTATATCGGTCGCTTTAACTTCAAAGGTCAAGATCAGCAAAAACGTGTGGGTCAATTGTCGGGTGGTGAGCGTAACCGTTTACAACTTGCTAAAATCCTGCAAATGGGCGCTAACGTGATCCTACTGGATGAACCATCGAACGACTTGGATATCGAAACTTTACGTGCACTTGAGGATGCCATTCTGGTATTCCCGGGTACTGTAATGGTGATCTCGCATGACCGTTGGTTCCTAGACCGTATTGCAACGCACATCTTGTCATTCGAAGGTGAAACACCAGAATTCTTCACTGGTAACTATACTGAATTCGAAGAATATCGTCGCAAACGTGATGGTGATGACTTAGTAACCAAGCGTCAAAAATATCGCAAAATCGGTGTGTAATTATTCCCGACGTTTGTAAATAAAAAACCAGCCTTAGGGCTGGTTTTTGTGTTCATTCAATCATGCTGATTGAGTATCAAAACAACAGCATGATGTGAAATCTGAAAAGAGTAACAGTGTTTAAACTTCCCACTCATGTGAACATTCACGGCACTTCCATTGTTTTTGCGACTGCATAAAGGCCTGCATGGAAATTTTAAAATCAGGCAAATCACGGTAGAACAAGAAGCCTGCAATCACACATACAACAAATACCGCTACAGTAATGCTTTGTAAGGTTGTGCCTGCGCCATCGCCAAAAATCCACATGGCAATACTAATTAAAACCAGAAGCAATAATACAAATACCGCAGGAATGAGCATCACCAAGCTTTTAGGCACAACAGGACGTGGCGTTGCTTGACCTGCCTGTGAAACAGGCATGATTTTTGGGCTTTGACATTTAGGGCATCGGTATTGCATTACAACTCCAAAATTCTGATCTAATTGTTATTCTAACGAAATGTGCGACAAATAAAAAACAGTCTGTCAGAAAACAGGGCAATAAAAAAGCCCAAGTCGTTGCTTGAGCTTCTTTATAAGATGAAGATAAGTGCTTTATATTCATCTTGAATATGGCGTCCCTACGGGGATTCGAACCCCGGTTACCGCCGTGAAAGGGCGATGTCCTAGGCCTCTAGACGATAGGGACTTGATGAGGCAACACAGGTAAAGCCTTATTTAAACTTGGTGGAGTCAAGCGGGATCGAACCGCTGACCTCTACAATGCCATTGTAGCGCTCTACCAACTGAGCTATGACCCCAGTCTGTGTGAGCGCAATATTAGGGCTATTGCGTTCACACGTCAACAAAAAAATGAATTAAGCAGGATCAATTGCATCATTTTTCGGCAATTTGATGCTTTCATTCAGTTTTTCCCAGACTTTGACTTCTTTTTTGCTTGGTCCGCCAACCACTTCTAAGGCATGACGCAAACGCGCAAAGGTCAGG
The DNA here is from genome assembly GCF_002412355.1 of Acinetobacter sp. YT-02. Lineage (NCBI taxonomy): Bacteria > Pseudomonadati > Pseudomonadota > Gammaproteobacteria > Moraxellales > Moraxellaceae > Acinetobacter > Acinetobacter sp. YT-02. Next base: position 93,126 of record NZ_NOZT01000005.1, on the reverse strand, counting down.
TCAGGACCAATGGTGACCATGGTTTGCATCACAGGTGTAGATGCGGTTGAACCTGCAATTGCAATAAAGAACGCAGGCATGAAATCACGCAATTTGATTTCCATTTGGTTGGCTAAATCCATTAGGGTTTGGCTCACCGTGTCGTTGTTCCAAGTAAATAGACTTTCTAAACGCCAAATTGCAAATTGTAGGCTTTGACGCACTTGTTCTTCAGACAGTTTTTTACTTTCAAACTGTTCCTTGCTCAAGCTTGGGAAATGGTTGAAGTAATGTGCAGACCAATTGACCGCTTCTGAGAGTAAATTAATACGCGGTTGAATCGCGGCAGCAATCTCTTCCAATTTGGCACGATCTGCTTTCCAAGCCAATAAGGTATCTAGCAGCTCAGCAGGTGAAAGCGCTTTAATCCATTGACCATTCAGCCAATTGAGTTTTTCCACATCAAAGATAGGGCCGCCTAGTGAAACACGTTGAATATCAAAGTGTTCAATCATTTCGGCTAAGGTGAATTTTTCACTTTCATCTGGCATTGACCAACCCATGCGACCTAAATAGTTCAGCAAAGCTTCAGGTAATACGCCAATGTCTTTGTAGTAGTTGATTGAAGTTGGGTTTTTACGTTTAGATAATTTTGATTTGTCTGGGTTACGCAACAATGGCATGTGGCATAACACAGGCATATCCCAACCAAAATATTGATAAAGCAATTGGTGTTTCGGTGCCGATGGAATCCATTCTTCACCACGAATCACGTGAGTGATTTGCATCAAATGGTCATCGACCACGTTGGCCAAATGGTAAGTTGGCAAGCCATCTGTTTTCAGCAAAATTTGCATATCGACTTGCGCCCATGGAATTTCCACTTCACCGCGCAGCATGTCATTAAATTTACATACGCCTTCGGTTGGCACTTTCATACGAATAACATGCGCTTCGCCTGCCGCTAAACGACGCTGCACTTCATCTGCAGACAAGTTTAAACCACGACCATCGTAGCGCGGGCTTTCACCACGTGCTTGTTGTTCTGCACGCATTTGATCTAGTTCTTCGCTAGTAGCGAAGCAATAGAAAGCATGCCCTTGTTCAACCAATTGCAAGGCGTATTGCTTATAAATATCCATACGTTCAGATTGGCGATACGGTGCATGTGGGCCGCCGATATCTGGACCTTCTGCCCAATTTAAGCCTAACCAACGCAATGAATCCAAAATCATTTTTTCAGATTCAGGGGTTGAGCGCAGTTGGTCAGTATCTTCAATACGAAGAATAAATTCACCACCGTGTTGTTTGGCAAAACATAAGTTAAACAAGGCGATATACGCTGTTCCCACGTGCGGGAAACCAGTAGGAGAAGGCGCGATACGAGTACGAACAGTCATAAGCAAAAATTAATTCAAAATGTAAATTGCAACCATTATAACGAAAAAGCCCAAGTACTTAATGTTAAATTCAACATTCTGTACTTGGGCGTTTCAACTGCATTTGAAAAGGGGATTAAAGGCAGTGAGTTTGATGCAGACTTATGAGTTACCTTGCGGGAATAAGGCTTGTACGAAACGGCTAAAACGCTGATTTTGCAAGGCAAAGAAATTTTGAGTTGGGGCAAGATTAATTGAAGTCAGCACTTTTAAATCATTATTCGATTCAAACTTTTGCTTGTCTGCCTGTTTTTGCTGGGTAATGGCTTTTTCAATTAAAGAGCCTTTTGCCTCAGTTAAATTGGTTTTGCTTTCAGCAGATTTGATCACTGCACTGTGACCGACTGTACTTAAGCTGAGTAATACTGCGAACATGAGTTTAGATTTCATTTTGATTCCCCCTTTCCTTTATGAGTGAACTCACAATTTATAAATTGTTTTAATCACTTTAATATTTAATCACAAAAATCATAACAAAAGTAGATTTGCGTCACACTCTTAATAAGATCTTTATCATCATTTACTCACTATATACCGATTTTTCAGATGATCTTTGATTTAGAACATGTTGTAACAAACAACTGTGGAGATATCGTGAAGATTGTTACAAAAGTCACAATAAAATAGTTTTGAAGCGGATTTGATTGCTGTGATGTCGCTTATTTTACCGTTGAGTCTAAAAACGGATCAAAGTTTTATTCACTTTTCATATATCTAATCCATAAAAAGGTATAAATTTGGAATAAATGCCGCATCTTGAATTAAATTGATTAAAAACAATTAATTAAAGCTAAATTATTTGAATTTAATCATTTTTTGCATGTTTTTTACAAATTGCGCAGCGCCTGAGCATTGCATATATTGAGCGACAGATTAAAGGTGATGTGTGCTGTAATGAAAACTCAATTGAAAGCTTTATTGGCTGCTGCGCTATTGGCAACAGGTTTTGCTGCAACGACTGCTCAGGCTGCAGATCGTCAGTTTTTAAATGTATCGTATGATGCGACCCGCGAATTTTATGATGAATTTAACAAGTCGTTTGGTCAGTACTGGAAAAAACGTACAGGTTTAGACGTCAACTTTAAACAATCACATGGTGGTTCAGGCAAGCAAGCGCGTTCTGTGGTCGATGGTTTAAAGGGCGATGTCGTAACTTTGGCATTGGCGAATGACATTGAAGAAATTGTAAAGTCAGGTCAAATCCAAGCAGGTTGGCAAAAAGAATTTCCTCATAACTCTGCGCCTTATACCTCGACCATCGTCTTTATGGTGCGTAAAGGCAATCCGAAAAACATTAAAGACTGGAATGACTTAACCAAACCAGGCGTACAAATTATTACCCCTAACCCGAAAACAGGTGGTTTGCCACGTTGGGTGTATTTATCGGCTTGGGGTTATGCAGAAAAGCAGCCGGGCGGCTCTAAGGCCAAAGCGCAAGAATTTGTGGGCAAGATGTACCACAATGTAAAAGTGATGGATTCGGCAGCACGTGCGTCGATGACTACATTTGCTGAACGTGGCATTGGTGATGTGTTGTTGACTTGGGAAAATGAAGCCCTTGTAACTTTAAAAACCTTAGGCAAAGACAAGTTTGATATTGTTTATCCATCTATTTCTATTTTGACTGAACCTTCGGTGGCAATCGTAGACCGCACAGTAGAAAAAAATGGCAATAAATGGTTAGCGACAGGCTATATCAACTATTTATATTCACCTTTAGGTCAGGAAATGGCGGCTAAGCATTTCTACCGTCCACGTAATGAAAAAGTCCTTGCAAAATATGCAGCACAATTCCCGAAATTAAAAACCTTCACGATTGATGAAGTGTTCGGTGGCTGGGAAAATGCACAAAAAACACATTTTGTGAATGGTGCGATTTTCGACCAAATTTATAATACTAAGCGTTAAACAGATATCCATTTTCGGCTAATCTTTTATTGGATTGGCACACAAAAAAATCTCTACGGAGATTTTTTTGTGCTTTAAAAAAGTCAAAAACGGTTTTCCCTATGGAAAGTAATATTTATCTACAAAAAGACGTTTGGAGCTTTGCCAAAACAAGGTAATAATGTGCAGTTACATTTTAGCTGTATTGATTGAACCTTATGTCGCATATTTCTGTATTACTTCATGAAACTGTTGATGCCGTGTTGGCAGATCGCAATACAGGAATTTATGTCGATGCCACCTTTGGACGAGGTGGACACACGCGTTTGTTGTTATCCAAATTGGATGCGCAGGCGCGAGTTTATGCCTTTGATAAAGATCCACAAGCTTTGGCCGTGGCAGCAGAATTGGGACAGCAAGATTCGCGATTTCAAATTATTCATGCCAGTTTTGCTGATATGCAGCAAGCGTTGAATGATTTGGGCGTCACTCAGGTCGATGGTGTGATGGCCGATTTAGGCGTGTCGTCACCACAGCTAGATCAGGCAGAACGCGGTTTTAGCTTTATGAAAGACGGCCCGCTTGATATGCGTATGGACAATTCACAAGGCCCGACTGCAGCAGAATGGCTGGTGGATATTGAAGAAGAAGCCTTAGCCAATGTGATTTTTCAATATGGTGAAGAACGTTATAGCCGCCGTATTGCCAAAGCCATTAAACAGGCGGGTTATATTGAAACCACCGCACAATTGGCTGAAATTGTAAAAGTTGCCCATCCGAAGTGGGAAAAAAACAAACACGCTGCAACGCGTACTTTTCAGGCAATTCGTATTGCGATTAATAAAGAATTAGAAGATATTGAAAACTTCTTGCCGCAAGCCGTTGAGGTGTTAAAACCCGAAGGTCGTTTGGCGGTAATTAGCTTCCATTCTTTGGAAGATCGTTTAATTAAACAGTTTATTCAAAAAGAATCGAGCCTGCCTGAAGATTCGGGTTGGGGCTTGCCACAACAGCAACAAGATACACGTCGATTGAAAAAAATATCACGTGTGCGTGCCAGTGATGAAGAAGTCAAAGCCAATCCACGCTCACGCAGCGCATGGCTACGTGTTGCAGAACGATTAGCTTGAAAAGGCCAATAATGAAAACTGAAACCGTTGAAAAAAATCAATCTCAAGTGCGACTGAAAAAAATGGTCGCCTATTTTATTTTATTGGCGCTGGTATTTATCAGCGCGATTATGGTGGTGTTTCAAGTGTTTGAATATCGCCATGATTATCGTGAGCTGAGTTCTTATATGCGCGAGCGAGATGACTTAAATGCCGAATGGGGGCGTTTACTGATTGAGCAACAAACCTTTGGGGCAACAGCACAAATTGGTACCCGTGCTGTGACGCAACTGCGCATGTACTCACCACCTGCAGCACAAACGGTGGTGATTTCTTTGCCTACAACTTCAGAACAATAAGGCGGCTAGCACATGGTCGATGCGCGTAAAAAGCAAACCCGAAAGAAACAACAATCGGTCACTGGGAAAAATGCCATTCATGTTGAAATGTGGCGTTTTTACTTAATGTGGAGCGTGGTTCTACTGGTCTTTGTGGCACTGGTGGGACGGGCATTCTATGTGCAAATTATCAACCATGATTTTTTACAAAACAAAGCCAATGCCAATATTTTAAGAACTGAAAAACTAAAAGCCATGCGTGGGGTGATTTATGACCGCAATGGCGTGCCTTTGGCAATTAGTACCCCAATTATGAAAGTGGTGATCGATCCACGTGATTATTTTGACAATAAAAAGCTGTTTGATGAAATTACCGCAGAGCTGGAAAAAAATCCGACTAGCCGTAAATTGCGTCGTCAGTTACCAGATAAAAACTTAAATTTAGATGAACTGGCCGATGCGGTTGGCATGGATCGTCAGGAACTCAAACAAAAAATGAATGAGCGTCCACGCTCACGTTATTTGGTGCTGCAAAAAGAAGTGCCACCGCAACAGGCAGAACTGATTCTAAAACGCAATTTCCAAGGGGTATATACCGAAAAAAACTATAAGCGTTATTACCCACAGCCGCAGCCGAATGCACAAATTATTGGTTTGACCAACAGTGAGGGCACAGGTATTGAAGGCTTGGAAATGCAGCTGAATACCCGTTTGGCTGGTGTAGATGGCGAACAGCAAATCATCCGTGACAAAAAAGGTAACCGAGTTAAAGACCCTGAGGTCATTAAAGAAGTAGAACCGGGTGAAAATATCACCTTAAGTATTGATTCACGTTTGCAGTACATTATGTACCGTGAATTAACCGCAGCAGGTGTCGCCAATAATGCACGTTCGGCAACTGCTATTACGGTGGATGTCAAAACAGGTGAAATTCTGGCAATGACCAGTTGGCCATCGTACAACCCGAACGACAAAAAAAGCTTATCGAACAAAGATGCGATGCGTAACCGTGGCGCGGTCGATTCTTTTGAGCCGGGTTCGACCATGAAACCGATGACGGTGGCAATGGCACTGGAAAGCGGTAAATATTCACCGAATACCGTGGTCAATTTAAGCGGTGGTTCAATGCGGGTGGGTAATCACACCATTCGCGATACTCATAATTATGGGTCACTGACTCTGGCGGGGATTATTCAAAAATCATCTAACGTAGGTGTGGCGAAAATTGCCTTGTCGTTACCTTATGCAACTTTGCCAACTTTCTATAAACGTCTCGGTTTTGGTGCACGTTCTGCTGTTAAATTCCCGGGTGAAAGTGCAGGTTTAATCTTGCCGCCAAGTAAATGGAATGTATCAGAAGTGGCGACCATGTCCTATGGCTATGGTTTAAATGCCACTGTGCTGCAATTGGCAGATGCCTATGCCATGCTGGCCAATAAAGGCGTTAAAATGCCGCTTAGCCTATATAAGCTGGAAGAACAGCCCAAAGGCGAACAAATTGTGGATGCCAAAATTGCCGATCAAGTGATGCTGATGATGGAAGCGGTGACCTTGCCAGGCGGTACTGCTCGTCAAGCCAATATTCCAGGCTATCGGGTTGCAGGTAAAACAGGGACGGCACATAAACTCCGTGCAGACCGCAAAGGTTACTCACAAACCGAATATCGTGCTTTATTTGCAGGGGTTGCCCCAGTGAGTGATCCACGTTTGGCAATGGTGGTGGTCGTAGAAAACCCAACGGGTCAGTATTATGGCGGTTTGGTGGCAGCGCCTGTGTTTGCTCGTGTGATGCAAGAATCGTTACGTTTAATGAACGTGCCTTTAGATAAACCTTTAGAAACTCTCAACACTCCATAACAGGTGACGCATGTCGATTCGCTTTCAAGATATTTACCGCACAGCAAGCGTTGCAGATTGGATGATACAAGACTTTCAGGGCTTTCAACTCGACAGCCGCCATGTGACAGCAGGGCAAATTTTTATTGCCCTGACCAGTTTGTCGCAGCCTGAAAAAACCGCACAATTTGCACAAGCAGCTTTAGATCAAGGTGCTTTGGCGGTGATTTCGGAAACTGAACTGGCAGTTGCCAATAATTTGGTGGTGCCAGATGTGCGTCAGCGCATGGGACAGTGGCAAAAACAATATTTACAAGCACGACAGCCTGTACCTTTAGCGCGTATGCTTGCAGTCACGGGCACCAATGGTAAAACCACCATTTCCCGCTTAATTGCTGAGTTGTTAATGTTACAAGCCCAACGCTGTGCGGTAATGGGCACCACAGGCAACGGAATTTTGCCTAATTTGGAAGCTTCAACACATACCACTTTAGATGCCTTGCAACTGCAAAATGCTTTATACAGCTATGCACAACAGGGGGCAAAATTTGCCGCAATTGAAGCCAGTTCACATGGTTTGGAGCAAGGGCGCTTAAATGGCTGCGATATTGAAATTGCGGTATATAGCAACCTGAGCCGTGATCATTTGGATTATCACGGTACTTTAGAGGCGTATGCTGCAGCCAAAGCCATGCTGTTTCAGTTTGCCAGTTTAAAAGTTGCAATTGTCAATTTAGATGATGAATATGCTGGGATCATGTTGCAAGCGGCGCAACAGAACCCTGCGCAACCGAAAATTTTGACTTATTCCACGCAGCAAGCGGCAGACTATCAAGTACAGCAGATTGAATACAGTCTGAATGGTGTACGTTTCCATCTACAAACTGCTACGGCAGAATATGTGGTGCAAAGTCCGTTGCTCGGACATTTTAATGTTGAAAACTTGGTCGCGAGTTTAATCGCAGCAGAGCAAGCAGGTTTTGCATTACAGGATTTAATACACACGACTGCACAACTCAAAGGCGCACCGGGGCGTATGCAAGTGTTGCGTGATGCAGAGCGTTTATTTGTGGTGGATTATGCACACACGCCAGATGCCCTAATTCAAGTGTTGCAAACCTTAAAACGCCATGTTAGCGCACAGCTTTGGGCGGTGTTTGGCTGCGGTGGAGATCGGGATCGTGGTAAACGCCCACTGATGACCCAAGCGGCATTGGACTATGCCAATGTTGTGCTTTTGACTTCTGATAACCCGCGTACAGAAGATCCTTTGCAAATTTTTGCCGATATGCAGACAGGTGTCGATTTGTCGGTGGCACAGAGCCATGAAATTCATGATCGTCGTGAAGCGATTAAATATGCAGTCAAACATGCACAGTCAGGCGATATTGTCTTGATTGCAGGCAAAGGTCATGAAAACTATCAAGAAATAGATGGGGTAAGACACTGGTTTGACGATGTGGTTGAAGTGCAATCTGCGATAGATGCACAGCATTGTTCACCTTCTGCTTATCCTGCCCAATAAGGAATTTGTATGCACACTTCCACCACCAGTACCGCAATTTTAGAACCTTGGACTGCCGAACAACTCAAACAGGCAACACAGGGTTATTGGTTCAATGGGCAAGCACCGCAAGGCGAGATTAAACGTATTTTAACCGATTCACGTCATGCCGAAGCAGGTGATGCCTTTTTGGCTTTAAAAGGTGAGCGTTTTGATGCGCATGATTTTGTGGCACAAGTAGCGACTCAGGGCTGTTCTATGGCAATTGTCAGCCAGCCTGTAGACGCAGATATTTGCCAATTGGTCGTGCCTGATACCCGTTTAGCTTTAGGACACTTGGGCGCATTTCGTCGTCAGCAACATCCTCAGTTAAAAGTGATTGCGTTAACAGGCAGTAGCGGTAAAACCACCACTAAAGAAATGCTCGGTAGTATTTTGTCACGTTTGGCACCGACTTTAATTACCCGTGGCAACCTGAATAATGACTTGGGTGTGCCGATGATGTTATTGGAGTTGAATGCAAGCCATCAATATGCAGTGATGGAATTAGGCGCCAGTCATCAAGGTGAAATCGATTACACCTCAAACTTGGTGCAGCCGCAGGTGGCAGGCATTATCAATATTGGTACTGCGCATTTGGGTGAGTTTGGTGGACGTGAGGGCATTTGTCGGGCTAAGTCTGAAATTTATGCACATATTGCCCCACAAGGCACGGCCATTGTCCCTGCTGGCGATGATTTTGCCGGACAGATTCAGCAAGCGGTTCAGTCGGAACAGCGTCTAAGTTTTGGTGAAGGCGGTGATGTGTTTGCGACAGACATTCAGTTGCAGCCACAATCGGCAAGTTTTTGTTTAAATACCGCCCACGGTGTGCGTCAGATTCATTTACCCTTTGCAGGTGAACACAATGTACAAAATGCTACGGCAGCTGCGGCTTTTGCACTGGCAATTGGCGTAAGTTTAGATGATATTGTCTCAGGCTTGGAGCAGGCACAAGGCGCAAAAGGCCGCTTGAACTTTATTCAGCATGGCGCACATTTGTTCATTGACGACACCTATAATGCCAATCCAACCTCTATGCGTGCTGCAGGCGAAGTCCTTGCACAGCAAACAGGTGTGCGAGTTATGGTCATTGGTGATATTGGTGAACTGGGCAATAGCGCAGCACAACAGCACTATATGTTGGGGCGTGATTTGGTGTCTATTGGTGGCATCAACTTTGTGGTGGCGGTCGGTGAATTTGCACCTGCGACCCAAGAAGGTGCACGTAGTACCCAATATGGAAAAAAATTACAGGCTTTTGTCACTCAAGAACAAGCCTTACCGTTTTTAATTGATCTGGTAAAAACACATCAACCTCAGTCCATGAGTTTCCTATTTAAAGGTTCTCGTTATACCCATATGGAAACGTTGATGGCTGCATTGATGGAGAAAATTTAAATGCTGTTATGGTTATTTGAACAGCTGGCGGGCTATAACAGCTCGTTTCAGGTGGTTCGCTATTTAACATTACGTTCATTACTGAGTGTATTGACTGCGCTTGGCATCGGTTTGGTGCTAGGCCCTGTGATGATTCGTAAATTACAAGCATTAAAATACGGTCAAGCAGTCAGCTCTTATGCACCTGAAGGGCATGCCAAAAAAATGGGTACGCCAACCATGGGCGGGGTGTTAATCCTACTTTCCATTGGTATTTCGACCCTATTGTGGGCAGATTTATCTAACCCTTACGTCTGGATTGTACTGGCAGTTATGGTCATTTTTGGCGCTGTAGGCTGGGCAGATGACTGGATTAAAATTCGCTACAAAGACAATGCGGGTTTGCCAGCGCGTAAAAAATTCTTCTGGACTTCGGTAGCATCATTGGGTGCGGGTATTGCATTGTATGTGATTGCAACCCAACAGCCAAATCCTGCACAAACTGCAGATATGCTGGATGTGTTGATTCCATTTTTTAAAGATTTCAGCATTCCATTGTCGTTGATTCCACTCGGTATTGGCTTCATTATCTTTACCTATTTGGTGATTAATGGTGCCTCAAATGCGGTGAACCTAACTGATGGTTTAGATGGCTTGGCAATTATGCCAATCGTGTTGGTTGCGGCAGGTTTGGGCGTCTTTGCCTACTTGGCGGGGGATGTTCGTTTTGCTGATTATTTGCATATCCCTTATGTGAAATATGCGTCTGAGTTGGTGGTAATCTGTGCCGCGATGATTGGAGCAGGCTTAGCCTTCCTGTGGTATAATGCGCATCCTGCACAAGTCTTTATGGGCGATGTCGGTGCATTGTCTTTGGGGGCAATGCTGGGTACGATTGCCGTGATGGTACGTCAGGAAATCGTGTTTGCGATTATGGGCGGAGTGTTTGTGGTTGAAGCGATTTCGGTATTCCTGCAAATTGGCTCACTACGTATGCGCAATAAACGGGTATTCTTAATGGCGCCGTTGCATCACCACTATGAAAAGAAAGGCTGGCGTGAAACTCAAGTGGTGATTCGTTTCTGGATTATCACAATTATGCTGGTGGTTTTAGGTTTAATGACTTTAAAATTACGTTAAGCCTATCCAACCGAAAATTTTAAAAGTCGGCACTCGCCGACTTTTTTATGTGGTTCACTCTGGAGAAAATGATGAATTTGCTGATGTGTCCTGTGTGTCGTCAGGTATTGCAACTGCATGATCGAACGTGGCGTTGTGCCAGCAATCACAGCTATGATGTTGCGAAACAAGGCTACGTCAATTTGCATGTGGTGCAGCATAAGCACAGTAAAAATCCGGGGGATACACCTGCTTCGGTGCAGGCACGTCGTGCATTTTTAAGTGCAGGGCATTATGCGCCCTTGCAACAGGTAGTGGTGCAAAAAATTCGCACCTTACGCATCGAAAATTTGTTGGATATTGGCTGTGGTGAAGGCTATTACACCGCAGCCATGCAAGGCGAAGTGTTGCAGTGTGTCGGGGTGGATATTGCCAAGAATGCCGTACAAGTGGCGGCGAAACTGAATCCCGCAGTGACTTGGGTGGTGGGGACGGGGGCAACTTTGCCTGTTTTAGAACATTGTATTGATTTATGTACCAGCTTGTTTAGCCCAATTCCACAACAGGAAATTTTGCGGGTTTTAAAACCACAAGGCTATTTGTTGGTAGTAACGCCTGCGCCTGAGCATTTATTGGCGATGCGTCAAGCTTTGTTTGAAGAAGTGAAGCCGCATGAACCTGAAAAATTTATCGCTCAATTGCAAGATGACTTTGATTTAGTCGATGCTAGCGTAGTGGAAACGCCGTTACAGCTCAATCAAAACGATTTAAATCATTTAATTGCTATGACACCTTATGCTTACAAAGCCAAAGCAGAGCGTCGTCAGGTTTTAGAACAACAAACTCAATTTGATGTGACAGCACAACATCAAATTTATCTGTTTCAGAAAAAGTAAGTTCGAGTTGCCCATAAAAAAATCCCTCATTTTTGTAAATGAGGGCTTTTTTCTGACTACTTGTCCGCGGTTATAAGACTTCGTCAATTAAGTTTTCTAACGCATCGGGAGCAGGTTTGGCTGCATTGGGTTTAGCAGGGCTGTTGTTTGGCGCTTGCATGGCAGGCGGTGCAGCGTTTTCAGGAATTAATACCTCCTCGCCTGGTAAATCGTCAAAATCTCGCTCAGGGGCACGTGCTGGCGCAACAGGTGCAGGTCGATACAGTGGACGTGCCAATGGCGGTGAAGCACGATAATCCTGCTTCTGTTCTGCATTCATTTGATTAAGTTCACGTTGTGGCGCTTTGGCTTTGCTGTCTAAACTGACCCATGCTTCAGGTGTGCCTTTGAGTGCATTGCCCATAAAATCTGTCCAAATTGGCAGCGCTGCGACCCCCCCATATTCACGACGTCCTAAAGTGGTAGGTTGGTCAAAGCCCACCCAAGCCACAGTCACCAGTTTGCCGTTGAAACCTGCGAACCAAGCGTCTTTGGCATCGTTGGTGGTTCCCGTTTTACCGCCAATATCGCCACGACCAATTCTGAGCGCAGCACGTCCAGTACCATGTTGAATTACGTCACGTAAAATATTGGACATATCATACGCCGAGCTAGATTTTAAAATACGTTGTGCCTGTTTGTACTGACTACGCTCTGCCAATAAGTTCGGATTTTGTTCAGCTTGTGCCAGTTTTTTATTGGTCACTTCAATCACTTCATCATCTGGCGTGGTGGCTTCGGCACTTTCAGTCGTTTGTTCTTTGGAATTAATACAAGCAATACACGCATATTCAGGATTGGCTTGATAAATCACCTTGCCATAAGCATCTTCAATACGGTTAATAAAGTGCGGTTGAATACGGTAACCCCCATTGGCAAAAGTGGCATAACCCGTTGCCATTTGAATAGGCAAAACTTGTGGCGTACCCAATGCAATCGTGTAGTTACGCGGAATCTGATCTTCCTGCAAACCAAAATCCATGAATAGTTGGCGGGTACGCTCAATACCGACTTCTTGTAATAAACGTACAGAAACGGTATTTCGTGACAAATATAACGCACGTCGTAACGGAATCATGCCTAAATGGCGACCATCGGAGTTACGTGGTGTCCATTTGCCAATGGTGATTGGACTGTCATTGACCATAGTATGTGGTGTCATGCCACGCTCTAAAGCCAGAGCATACACAAAAGGTTTAATGGTAGAACCTGGTTGGCGCCAACCTTGTAAAGTACGGTTGAATTTGGATTGATAGAAATTATATCCACCCACCAACGCTTCAATGGCGCCGTTATTCGGGTTAATTGCGACCAATTGACCTTGCACTTTCGGTACTTGTACCAATGACCAAGCGGTTTTATTTTCATTTGGACGTAAACGGACAATATCTTTAACTTTTACAATCTGTGCCGCGCGACTTGGCGCATTGCCTACACTGTTGGCATTGCGATAGGGGCGTGCCCAAGACATACCTGACCACGGTACAGTAACCGTTGTGCCATCTTGCATTAACGCTTCAAAAGAATTATTCAGCACTTTGCTGACTTGCGCAGGGTAGGTGTTGGCATAAGCACGAAACTCGTTCAGCGGTTTGTCATGTGCCTCTGCACCACGCCATCCATGACGACGATCATAGGCTTCTAGACCTTCTTGCACCGCCTGTTCAGCATACATCTGACGTTTGCTATCTACAGTCGTGTAAACTTTATAGCCTGAATCAACCGCTTGTTCGCCAAATTTACTGACCAGTTCAGCACGTACCATTTCTCCAATATACGGATGTTTATTGCTGATGCTGCGGTCTGGCATATCTAAATTAATGGGTTCAGCAATGGCTTTTTGGTATTCATTTTGGTTGATATAGCCCAGTTGCAGCATACGTCCCAAAATCCAGTTGCGACGCTCCAAAGCACGCTCAGGATTTACCACGGGATTGTAGCGCGAAGGTGCTTTAGGTAGGCCTGCAATCATCGCCATTTGTGCAATCGACAGTTCTTCTAGGCTTTTGTTGTAATAAATTTTGGCAGCTGCCGCGATGCCATAGGCATTTTTACCCAAAAAGATTTTATTGACGTATAAGGTCAAAATTTCTTCTTTGCTCAGGTTTTGTTCAATTTTACGCGCTAAAAAGATTTCGGTGAGTTTGCGCTTTAAGGTGCGTTCAGGACTGAGATAATAGTTTTTTGCCACTTGCATGGTAATGGTCGAGCCGCCAGTTTGCACATTGGAGCCTGTTACCGCCTCGCTCACCGCGCGCCCCAAGCCTTTGAAGCTAATCCCACTGTGTTCAAAAAAAGCAGAATCTTCGGCTGCTAAGAACGCAAAAATGAATTTTTCAGGAATATGTTCATAATCGACAGGCACAGAAAGCTTGCCGCCATACTCCGCAATCAGCTCATTATCGGCACTATAAACCTGCAATGGTTTTAATAATGGCGCTTTTTTTAAGGTGGTCATTTCTGGCAAAGATGGGGCAATATAGAGATACATGCCATAGAAACCCATCGGTATTGCGACCAAAATTATAATTATGATCAAAAAAAATGGATGAACACGACCCGAACAAGATAGCTTTTTCATAACAAGTGCGTTTTAATAAGCGCTAATAGCAAACTAATTGCTGGTCAGTATAGCGAGTAGATTTACGGATTGTTAGATGAATTATTGTATCCGTAAAAAATTATAGACCAGCGCGGATTAGTAGGTTAAATTTTTTTGGGGATAAAAAAATAATAGGAATGGTACTATTGTGCGTAGGTTATATCGTAAGCCAAGTAAGGGGTTAATAGGTGTAGATATTAGTTCTACTTCTGTTAAGTTATTAGAACTCTCTGTTAAGAATGGTAGATACTGGGTCGAGAGCTATGCGCTGGTCCCACTTCCAGAAGGCAGTGTGGTTGAAAAAAACATTCTCAATCCAGAAGCAGTCGGGGATGCGCTTGAACGTGCATTGAACTTAGCAAACACGCAATCTACATCTGCAGCATTAGCAATTCCAACCTCAATGGTGATTACCAAAATCATTGAAATGGATGCAGATATGACTAGCGATGAGCGTGAAGTTCAAATTCGTATGGACGCCGAGCAATATATTCCATTCCCATTAGATGAAGTCAGCCTAGACTTTGAAGTCCAACCAGACCGTTTAGCCAATCCAAACCGAGTCAATGTGTTACTGGTTGCAACACGTTTAGAAAACGTAGAAGCACGAGTAGAAGCATTGGAGTTGGGCGGCTTGACAGCCAAAATTGCCGATGTCGAAAGTTTTGCCATCGAAAATGCCTTTAAAGTGTTCTCCGATACCCTGCCAATGGGTGTGAACACCATTGGTATTTTGGATATTGGTCATACCATGACCACCTTGTCGGTACTGCAAAATAACAAAATTATTTATACCCGCGAGCAAACCTTTGGCGGTAAGCAGCTGACACAAGAAATTCAAAACCGTTATGGTTTGTCGTATGAAGAAGCAGGGCGTGCGAAAAAAAGCCGTACTTTGCCAGATGACTACGATGTAGAAGTGCTCGAACCGTTCTTAGAAGCGGTGGTGCAACAAGCTGCACGTTCATTGCAGTTCTTTTTCTCATCTTCACAATTTAACGAAATTGATCACATTTTATTGGCAGGGGGGAATGCCAATATTCCAGGTCTTGCGAAATTGTTGCAGCAAAAACTGGGCTACCGTGTGACCATTGCCAATCCATTCTTGCAAATGGGCTTCTCTCCACAAATCGACATTAAAAGAATTGAAAGTGATGCACCGTCATTGATGGTGGCATGTGGTTTAGCAATGAGGAGTTTTGATTAATGGCAAAGATTAACTTACTCCCTTGGCGCGATGAGCTAAGAGAAAAACGAAAAAAAGAATTTATTGTATTTTGTATTGCAGCGGCTGCTGTTGGGGTGTTATTGGTGACTTTAGCATGGTTCTTCTATAACGCGAAGTTAGAAGATCAAGAACAAGCCAATCAATTGGTGATCAGCACCAACCAAAACCTAGATGTACAATTAAAATCTTTAGAAGGCTTGCAAGAACAGCGGAATGCTATTGTTGAGCGCATGAAGTTAATTCAGGGCTTACAAAGTCAGCGTCCAATCGCTGTGCGTTTAGTGGATGAATTGGTGCGTGTGACACCAAGCAATATGTACTTAACCAAAGTGAGTCGGACAGGCAATAAATTTACTTTTGAAGGCAAGGCTGAAAGTCCAAATACAGTGGCTGAATTCTTGCGTAATTTGGAAGCATCGCCTTGGTATCGCAATGCATTTATGAATTCATTCTTAGCCAAAGAAGAAAACAAAGATAAAGCACCAAGCTCTGTGGTTCCTCGTGTAGAGGAAAGTTACGGTACTTTCGTAGTGACTTCAGATTTAGAAGATATTGCGATTCCTGTAACACCAATAGAACCTAATCCAACATCAGCAGCGGAGGCAGCACAATGAGTCTCGATGAATTTGATGAAGTAAATCAGGATGCTGCTGTTGCTCCGAAAAAGAAAATGACCGTTGAAAAGTTTTTTCAACAGTTCAATACCCTAGATCCAAATAATTATGGTGCTTGGCCGCTTTCGGTCAAAATTACCTGCTGGATTTTTATTATTTTCCTGATTTTGGCTTTAGGTTATTTTGTCGTGATCAAGCCAAAGTTAGATGCCATTGCAGCAGCACAAGCACAAGAACAAAACTTATTAAATGAGTTCCGCGAAAAAGATTCTAAATTGCGTAATTTGCAGCAATATCAAGCACAATTACAAGAAATGGAAGCGAACTTTAATCAACAACTTGAACAATTGCCAAAAGAAACTGAAATTCCAGGATTGGTTGAAGATATTAACGTCACTGGTGTGAATTCAGGTTTAAAGTTTAAAAACATTCGTTTAGAGGATGAGATTAAACAAGAGTTCTTTATTGAACAGCCAATTTCAATTGAAGCAACAGGTGATTACCATGCCTTTGGTTCATTCGTGAGCGGTACGGCAGCATTGCCACGTATTGTGACCATGCACGACTTTGAAATTGTAGCGACTGAAAATACAGACAAGAAAACTGATATTCCGCAAGTAACCTATAAAGCGCAAGCAAAAACTTATCGTTATGTAGGCAGTGCAGATACACAAACTGCGGGTAATGTTGGAGGGGCTGAATAATGAAAATTAAAAAGCTTTCGTTGGCTCTGATGGCGACTCTGTTGATGGTAGGATGTGACTCTCGGATTGATGCTGTGAATACACAAATAGCTGAAATTCGAAATCAGCCGCCACTGCCAATTGAACCCGCACCTGTGTTTGAACCTGCACCAACTTTTAACTATGCAGCACACCAGCTCAAAAGCCCATTTATGCCTAGTTCATTGGCGGCAGAGCTTAAAATAATGGCAGGTAAACGCGTTTATCCGAACCTTGCTCGCCAGTTACAACCCTTGGAAAATTACGCACTTGAATCACTGACCATGAAAGGCAGTATGCGTCAAAATGGTCAAATTTTGGCATTGATTCAAACACCAGACGGTGAAATTGAGCGTATCCAGCGTGGTAGCTATATGGGGGTAAATCATGGTCGTGTAGTAAATATTACACCTACACAAATTGATTTAATCGAAATTATTCCAGATGGTCGTGAAAGTTATGTAGAACGTCCAAGAAGTTTAGTTTTAATTGGGCCTGCGCCATAAATTAAAGGAATAAAAATGAATAACAGTGTGAAAGATTTTATTTTTGGGGATGGTAATACAATGAACAATTTGTTCCGTCAGTTTTCAATGGGTGCAGTCGCAATGGCCGTGATGCAAGTTGCCAATGCCCAAGTCAGCATTACCAACATCGTACCCATGCAAATTCCGGGGCAGGGCACCGAAATTCGTGTGATGTTTAATGGTTTGCCACCTCAACCTGCTGCATATCAGCTCGAACAACCTTCCCGCTTGATTCTAGATTTTGATAAAGCACAACAAACCCTGAAACAAAACAGTGTTGCTGTTGCGACCAAAGAAGCCAGCTCTGTAGAGGTCAGTTCAGATGCACAGCGTTCACGTTTAACTGTGAACTTAGCAGATGCGGGGCCATTCACCACGCGGGTTGAAGGCAATACCTTTATTTTAAAGATCAACTCAACTACCGCAGCCACACCTGTTGCAGCAGTGACTGCACAACGTAGCGCACAAGGAATTTCCAATATTGGTTTCCAACGTGGTGGCGAAGGTGAAGGTCAGGTGGTAATTGACCTATTGGGTAGCAACACCCCTGTAGATGTACAGCAACAAGGCAGCAAAATTGTCGTACGTACTTTGGGTAATAAAGTCCCTGCGCATTTGGCTCGTCGCCTGAATGTGAATGACTTTGCAACCCCAGTATCGACTATTGATGCGCATAATGATGGTAGCAATGGTGTGATCACCATTCAGGCTGCAGGTAGCTATGAATATATGGCCTATCAGGCAGAAGACAAGCTCACCATCAGCTTAAAACGCCCAGTTGATAAAAACCCGTTTAAGCCACGTGCAGCACAAAGCTACACAGGTAAAAAGATTTCATTGGACTTCCAAGATATCGAAGTGCGTCGTGTATTACAGCTGTTGGCAGACTTTACGGGCATCAATATGGTGGCTGCAGATACAGTACAAGGTAATATCACCTTACGTTTAAAAGATGTGCCTTGGGATCAAGCCTTAGACATTATTCTGAAAACCAAAAATTTAGACAAGCGCCGTAATGGTAATGTGATCTGGATTGCGCCAGTTTCTGAGTTGATTAAGGCGGAAGAAGAAGAAGCCAAAGCGATTGCACAAAGTGTTAAATTGGCACCACTGCAAACTGAATATATTCAGTTGAACTATGCTAAAGCCGCAGATATTGAGAAGCTTATTACTGAAGGTAAAAATGCATCACGTAGTGGTAGTTCAAATACAGGTTCTGGAGCTGACCCATTAGGTGATAGCGTGGGGAGCTTGCTCAGCCCTCGCGGTACAGTGTCTGTAGATCCACGTACCAATACCTTAATTATTAATGATACTTCAGCAAAAATTGATCAGATTCGTCAGATGATAGATTTGCTTGATGTGTCTGTGAAGCAAGTGATGATTGAAGCACGTATCGTACGTGCAACCACAGATTTCACCAAAGAGATGGGTGTGAAGTGGGGCATCTTGTCTCAAGGGATCACTAACAATAATCACTTGTTGGTGGGTGGTAGTGATACCACTCTGTGGAACTTGCGTGAGCCAGAAAAAGATGATGATATGGGGGGTGGAAGTATGAAATTGAACGTCCACAAAACCTCAATGTCGATTTAGGTGTGACCAGTCCAGGTGCCAGCCGTATTGCCTTTGGTTTAATCAGTTTGTCTGACTTTATGCTAGATTTGGAATTGTCTGCATTACAAGCCGATGGCTATGGTGAAGTGATTTCAACACCAAAAGTACTGACTGCAGATAAGCAAAATGCCAAAGTTGCATCGGGTACTCAAATTCCATACCAATCTTCTGAAGGTGGCGGTGTTAATGCTGTCTCGACCACAGAATTTATTGATGCGACTTTAAGTTTGGATGTGACTCCAAGTATAACGCCAGATGGCAAGGTGCAAATGCAATTGAATATCACCAGTGACTCACCAGGTGCGCCTACACCAACCGGTCAGCTCACGATTAACAAGAATGCAGTCAATACCAATGTCTTGGTAGATAATGGTGAAACTGTGGTCTTGGGTGGTATTTTTGAGCAGCAAACTGCCAACTCACAAACCAAGGTTCCGTTCTTGGGCGATATCCCTTATATCGGACGTTTATTCCGTAAAGATATCAAGTCGGATAACAAACGTGAGTTGCTGATTTTTGTTACACCACGAATTGTTAATGACAGTGTTTCAAGAAATCATTAATATATTTTCAATTTAAACAAAATTTATAGGTGACTCCTTGCTAAGCAAAGAGTTTGAAACCCTACCAAATATCTATTTGGTAGGGCCGATGGGGGCAGGCAAGACTACTGTAGGACGACATTTAGCAGAATTGTTAGGGCGTGAATTTCTAGACAGTGATCATGAAATTGAGCGTAAAACAGGTGCAACGATTCCATGGATCTTTGAAAAAGAAGGGGAATCAGGGTTTCGTAGTCGTGAAACAGCGGTCATTGATGAGTTAACTACGCGACATAAACTTGTGCTGGCCACAGGTGGTGGTGCAGTAACTCAAGCCCCTAATCGTGAGTTTTTAAAACAACGCGGTATTGTTGTTTATCTGTATACTCCTGTCGAAATTCAACTCCAGCGAACCTATCGCGACAAAAACCGTCCTTTACTTCAAGTCGAAAATCCCGAACAGCGACTACGTGATTTGCTTGCAATACGTGATCCGTTGTATCGTGAGGTAGCACATTATATTATTGAAACCAATCAGGGTGCTGCGCGAGATTTGGCGCAAAAAATCTTAAATACGATTGTTTCAGAGCAAATATCTTAGGTAGAAAGCGACTCTTTTCATGCAAACTTTACATGTTGAACTCGGCGATCGCCGTTATCCCATTTTCATAGGCAGTGACCTTCAACCCAAAGACTTATTGGCTCCTTATATTAAGGGGCAGCAAGTGATGATTGTCACCAACACCACAGTTGCACCCTTGTATTTGAGTCATTATGTGACTGCCGTTGAAGCACTTGGAAAGAAAGTGGCAACATGTATTTTGCCTGATGGGGAAAAATACAAAGATATCCAGCATTTGACCCTTATTTTTGATGCGCTGTTGGAAGCAGGCTTTAACCGTGATTGCACCGTGTTGGCTTTAGGCGGTGGTGTGATTGGTGATATGGCAGGTTTTGCATCGGCAAGTTTCCAGCGTGGGGTGTATTTTATTCAAGTACCAACCACCTTATTATCGCAGGTCGATTCTAGTGTCGGTGGTAAAACAGGGATTAATCACCCGCTAGGCAAAAATATGATTGGTGCATTTCAGCAGCCACAAGTGGTGTTGGCAGATATGTCTCAGCTGAATACCTTGCCAGAGCGTGAACTGTCTGCAGGTTTGGCTGAGGTCATCAAATATGCACTGTTGGGTGATCTTGAGTTTTTAACATGGTTGGAAACGCACATGGAGGCTCTGGTGGCGCGTGATCCTGTGTTGTTGGCAGAAGCGGTTTATCGCTCATGTGCGCATAAGGCTCGAATTGTCGCCAATGATGAAAAAGAACAGGGCGAGCGTGCTTTACTGAATTTAGGTCATACCTTTGGGCATGCCATTGAATCATATTTAGGCTATGGTGAATGGCTGCATGGCGAAGCAGTGGCTACAGGGATGGTGATGGCAGCTGATTTATCACAGCGAATGGGCTGGATTTCTGCAGAAGATGTGCAGCGTACAAAAAATATCATTGCTCGAGCCAATTTACCGATAGTATGTCCACAGATTCCGCTGGACCAGTTTTTGGCTTACATGGCACACGATAAAAAAGTGCTGAATGGTCAATTACGTTTGGTGTTGATGACGCAATTGGGTCAAGCCATCATCACCAAAGAGTTTGATCTGGAATTGATGAAACAGGCAATTTTAGCTAACCAAGCATAAAGGCAGCTTATGACAGCACTGCGTACACACTGGCAAAAAATTCAACAGTCGATTTGGTTGCTGGGTGCGGTGCTGTGTTTATTGGCAGCCCTTATTTTCTGGGCGGTGACTGACCGTGAAGAACTGGTTGAAATTGAAAAACAGCCTGAGTCTGAAATTGAATTACAAATTCAGCCTGAAAAAGTGGCAGCAACCACATACTTAGGTGGGTTGCTTGAAGAAGTTCGTCCATTGGAGTTGACTACTCGCTTAACAGCATCAGGCGTGCATGAAGCTGAATTTCGTGGCACAAAATTCATTCAGGAACAAAAGCATAACAGTAGTATTGAGCTGTTTCGAGTCAGTGATGAAAATGTCATTAAAAGCTTTATCAAAAAACAGTCTGAACGCAGTAAATTATTTTATATTCGTTTAAGTGGCGAGGGACAGGCAGAACAGTATGTGATGCTGTATGGCAACTATAAAAATAAACGTGAAGCCACTCAAGACCTTGTGAATTTACCTTTCCAGTTTCCTGAAACCATTCAGCCTGTTGTTGTGCAATGGGAAGATTATATCCCTTATGTGAATGACTTAGGGGCAGATGAGATGGGGCTAAATACCAAATTGCATGCGGTAAATTTACGGCCTGCTGCTGTGCCAAAAATAGATGAAAGTGTCTTAACACGTCCGCAGACGACACCAAATACAGCAGCAAGTACCCAGCCTACTTCACCGCAAAATAGCACCACCAGTACCACAATTACACGTCGTGATCAGGCAGGTAATGTGGTGGATGTGCAGCAATCTCAGAGCGGTACTGTCCCTGCTCAGGTTCAGCCTGATGCACCAGAATCTGAAGAAGTGCACGACCCTTTTAATTAATAATTTAAATTCTTCACCGCTTTTTACTACAATGTCGTAATTAAGCGATTGCTTAAGCTTCACTTTTACTCGTCTTTTTCATTTATTTTTAAGTTGAGCTATTTTGGCTCCATTGCACCAATTTGATCTAAAAAATTGATCATCCTGAATTAAAAATACGTTCTAAAATGGCGCAGCATGGTGTATAAAAATAATGAAGTGCACAAAAATAGTGCGAATTTATAGCAAAAATGTGAACTAACGACGATTTTTCTTGAATGATGCTGATGTTTAGCGCGTGTATAACTAAAAATTAAAGTTGGCATTGTTTTTGCTTTTATTGGTGCGTGAATTGAGTTGTTGTCCCTATTTTGGCGCAAAAAAGATTCAATGATTGTGCGAAACTGTCAAATTTGCCTGCTACATTAAAGTGTAAAAGTTGCGTAAATGATGAATGACACGTTTGAGGTTTAAGCCAAATCAGACTTAAACAAATGCGTGAAACTTCATTTACACAAGATTGATGTTTAGAGAAGTAAATTGAGTTAAATCGCAAAACTAGATTGTTTAATTGGCCCAATTGGGCAAGTAAAAGAAGGGTACGCTATGCACATGCCATCGCCTAATACTGTAGCTCCCGCTCAAGGTTTATACCAACCGGATGAGTTTAAAGATAACTGTGGTTTCGGTTTAATTGCCCATATGCAGGGTGATGCAAGCCATGATCTCGTCAAAACGGCTATTCATAGTTTAAGTTGTATGACCCACCGTGGCGGGATTGCCGCAGATGGTAAAACAGGGGATGGCTGTGGTTTGCTGTTGGCAATGCCAAAGCAATTTTTCCGTGAAGAGGCAAAACGCTTAAGTGACATTACCCTAAGCGAAATCTTTGCCGTAGGTACAGTGTTTTTAAACCTAGACCCTGCCTTGGCGACTCATGCTAAAAATATTCTGACTAAAGAAATTGAAGCTGAAGGCTGTAAAGTTCTGGCTTGGCGTGTGGTGCCAACCAATAATGAGGCATTGGGCGAAATTGCGATGCAATCTTTGCCTGCCTTTGAGCAAATTATTGTCAACTGTCCAATTGGTGTGACAGAAGTTGAGTTTAATCGCAAGTTATTCTTAGCACGTCGTCGTGCAGAGCAACAATTAACTGCTGATCCATATTTTTATGTGACCACCTTATGTTCAACTGTGATCAGCTATAAAGGTTTGATGATGCCTGCTGCGATTGCAGACTTCTATACGGACCTTGCCGATGAACGTTTGGCATCACATATTGTGGTATTCCACCAACGTTTCTCGACTAATACCTTACCACGTTGGCCATTGGCGCAACCGTTCCGTTATTTGGCACACAATGGTGAAATTAACACCATTACCGCAAACCGTAACTGGGCGATGGCACGTACGCCTAAATTTGACAACCCACTTTTGCCAGGTTTAACTGAGCTGAAACCTATTGTGAACCGTACAGGGTCAGACTCTTCTAGCTTAGACAACATGCTGGAAATTCTGGTGGGTGGTGGAATGGATTTATTCCGTGCCTTGCGTATGCTGGTTCCGCCTGCATGGCAGAACGTAGAAACCATTGATGCTGATTTACGTGCTTTCTATGAGTTCAACTCTAAGCACATGGAAGCGTGGGATGGCCCAGCAGGTTTAGTCATTCAGGATGGCCGTCATGCAATCTGTATGCTGGACCGTAATGGCTTACGTCCTGCACGTTGGGTGATTACCAAAAACGGCTACATCACTTTGGCCTCTGAAATTGGGGTATGGGGTTATGAGCCTGAAGATGTGATCTCTAAAGGACGTGTTGGTCCAGGTCAAATTTTGGTAGTCGATACCTTTACTGGCAAAGTGCTCGATACGCAGGATGTGAATAACCATCTGAAAAGAATGCGTCCTTACCGTGAATGGTTACGTGAAAATTCAATCCGTTTACAAGGTAGCCCAGAGCTTGAAGAATATTTATGTGACCACGGCTTAAAAGGCGATGCCTTAAAAGCTGCACAAAAAATGTTTATGGTGACCTTTGAAGAACGTGACCAGTTATTGCGTCCAATTGCAGAAAGTGGTCAGGAAGCTGTCGGTTCAATGGGGGATGACACCCCAATGGCGGTATTGTCACGTCAGGTACGCCATGTGTCAGATTATTTCCGTCAGCAGTTCGCACAGGTAACCAATCCTCCAATTGACCCATTGCGTGAATCTATCGTGATGTCGTTGGAAACCTGTTTAGGTCGTGAACAAAACGTGTTTGAGCAAGGCCCAGAACATGCAGACCGCTTGATTATTTCAAGTCCTGTGCTGACCAATTCTAAAATGCATCAGATTCGCACTTTGGGACGTAAAGGCTATGAAATTGCCGATATCGACTTGAACTATGCAGAAAGTGAAGGTTTGCAAGCTGCTATTCAGCGTATTTGTGAAGCAGCTGCGCAAGCAGTGCGTGATGGAAAAACTTTATTGGTGCTTACTGATAAAAAAATCCGTGAAGGTTATTTGCCTGCCAATGCAGTCATGGCCACAGGTGCGGTACATCACTACTTAATTCAAGTTGGTTTACGTACCGATGCCAACATTATTGTTGAAACTGGCTTTGCTCGTGACCCACATCAATTTGCAGTATTGCTCGGTTTTGGTGCAACAGCGGTATATCCATATTTGGCTTATGATGTGATTAATGACTTGATTGCCAAAGGAGAGTTATTGGGTGACCCTGTCTATGCGCAAAGTAATTTCCGCAAAGGCATTGAAAAAGGCTTGCTCAAAGTCTTATCAAAAATGGGTATTTCAACTGTAGCCTCTTATCGTGGTGGACAATTATTTGAAGCGGTTGGTTTGTCTGCTGAAGTGGTGAATACCTGCTTTATTGGTGTACCGAGCCGTATTCAGGGCGCTACCTTTGCCGACCTTGAAAATGATCAGAAAAAACTGGCAGATACTGCATGGAAATCACGTAAGCCAATTGATCAGGGTGGTTTGCTGAAATTTGTCTTTGGCAAGGAATACCATGCCTTTAACCCAGATGTGATCAATGCCTTACACAAAGCGGTGCGTTCAGGCAATTATGCAGATTTTAAAGAATATGCAGAAATCGTGAATAATCGTCCAATTGCTACCATTCGTGATCTCTTTAAATTGAAAACAGACAATTCAATTGCCTTAGATCAAGTGGAATCGGTTGAACAAATTTTACCGCGATTCGACTCTGCGGGCATGTCTTTGGGTGCGTTGTCACCAGAAGCGCATGAAGCCATTGCCATTGCCATGAACACCATTGGTGGACGTTCAAACTCAGGTGAGGGTGGTGAAGACCCTGCGCGTTACGGCACAATTCGTAACTCGAAAATCAAACAGATTGCTTCGGGACGTTTTGGGGTCACACCTGCTTACTTAACCTCTGCAGAAGTGTTGCAGATTAAAGTGGCACAGGGTGCAAAACCAGGCGAGGGTGGTCAGTTACCGGGTGGTAAAGTGAATGGCTTGATTGCCCGTTTACGTTACTCTGTGCCGGGTGTAACTTTGATTTCACCACCACCGCACCACGATATTTATTCGATTGAAGACTTGTCACAATTGATTTTTGATTTAAAACAAGTCAATCCGCAAGCCATGGTATCGGTCAAACTGGTGTCTGAACCGGGTGTGGGTACCATTGCAGCAGGTGTCGCTAAAGCCTATGCCGACTTCATTACCATCTCGGGTTATGATGGCGGTACCGCAGCATCGCCACTGTCCTCTATTCACCATGCAGGTTCACCGTGGGAGTTGGGTTTAAGCGAGGCGCATCAGGCATTGCGTGTGAATGACTTGCGTGGCAAAGTTCGTGTGCAAACCGATGGTGGCTTAAAAACTGGTTTAGATGTGGTGAAAGCGGCAATTTTAGGTGCGGAAAGCTTCGGTTTTGGTTCAACGCCAATGATTGCCTTAGGTTGTAAATACTTGCGTATTTGCCACTTAAATAACTGTGCAACTGGGGTAGCAACGCAGCAAGATCATTTGCGTCAGGAACACTATATTGGTGAACCACAAATGCTGATCAACTTCTTCACATTTATTGCTGAAGAAACTCGTGAATGGTTAGCAGCATTGGGTGTGGCGAGCTTAAAAGACTTGATTGGTCGTACCG
The DNA here is from genome assembly GCF_002412355.1 of Acinetobacter sp. YT-02. Lineage (NCBI taxonomy): Bacteria > Pseudomonadati > Pseudomonadota > Gammaproteobacteria > Moraxellales > Moraxellaceae > Acinetobacter > Acinetobacter sp. YT-02. The sequence continues at coordinate 67,028 of NZ_NOZT01000005.1, read as the reverse complement.
ACTTATTGGAAATTTTACCGGGTGAAACTGAAAAACATGCACATCTTGATTTAAGAGCCTTGTTAGAATCACACCCTGCGGCAGAAGGCAAAGCGCAATACTGTCAAGTTGAAGGCAATGCGCCATTTGACAAAGGCGTTTTGGCTGAAAAAATGATTGCAGAGATGTTGCCTGCAATTGAAGCAGGTACGGGCGGCGAGTATTACTTTAACGTGAGCAACTGTGACCGTTCTATTGGTGCACGTATTTCAGGTGAAATTGCTCGTCGTTATGGTAACTTGAGCATGGAACATCATCCTGTCAAAGTGAATCTTTCAGGTACTGCGGGTCAATCTTTAGGTGTTTGGAATGCAGGTGGTTTGCATATTAAACTTGAAGGTGATGCCAATGACTACGTTGGTAAAGGCATGGCGGGTGGACGTATTTCCATCTTCCCACCAAAAGGTTCGCCATTCCAAACGCAGAATACTGCCATTATTGGTAATACCTGCCTATATGGTGCAACTGGTGGTAAATTATTTGCTGCGGGTACTGCAGGTGAGCGTTTTGCGGTACGTAACTCAGGCGCATTTGCGGTGATTGAAGGGGCAGGCGACCACTGCTGTGAATATATGACTGGCGGGATTGTCACGGTATTGGGCAAAGTGGGACATAACTTCGGTGCAGGTATGACAGGTGGTTTTGCCTATGTACTGGACTTAGATAATGACTTTGTTGATCGTTACAACCACGAACTGATTGAGCTGAATCGTATTTCGACTGAAGCGATGGAAGAACATAAAGCATTCTTAGGACGTATTTTAGATGAACACATTGCCGAAACAGGCAGTGCGTGGGCTTATAAAATCCGCCATGAGTTTGATTTCTATAGCCGTAAATTCTGGTTAGTGAAACCAAAAGCTGCCAACTTGCAGACTTTGTTGAAAACTACCCAAGCAGATCCACAATAATCCACGACTCAGCATTCGGCAGGTGTGGATAACTTTAGACTTATACCCAGCGTAAAAGTGAAGTTATCTACACCCACCTACGGAGAAAGACATGGCAGAACGCCTACATAATGACTTTCAATTTCTGGATGTAGCACGACAAGATCCAGAGAAAAAAGATCTCGATGTCCGCAAAAATGAGTTTGTGGAAATTTATAAACCGTTTACTGCAGAAGTAGCGGCGAATCAGACCCATCGTTGTTTGGGCTGTGGTAACCCATACTGTGAATGGAAATGCCCTGTACATAACTACATTCCGAACTGGCTTAAACTAATTTCGGAAGGCCGTATTTTTCAGGCAGCAGAATTGTGTCATCAAACCAATACCTTGCCTGAAGTATGTGGACGTGTTTGTCCGCAAGACCGTTTGTGTGAAGGTGCATGTACCTTGAACGATGGCTTTGGTGCAGTGACCATTGGTAATGCTGAAAAGTACATCAACGATACCGCTTTTGCTTTGGGTTGGCGTCCAGACATGTCGCATGTGAAATGGACCGATAAAAAAGTTGCGATTATTGGCGCAGGCCCTGCAGGTTTGGGCTGTGCCGATATCTTGGTGCGTAACGGAGTAAAGCCAGTCGTCTTTGACAAACGCCCTGAAATTGGTGGCTTGCTGACCTTTGGTATTCCAGAATTTAAAATGGAAAAAGACGTGATGAAACGCCGCCGTGAAATTTTCTCGGGCATGGGGGTTGAATTCCGTTTAAATACTGAAATTGGTACAGATATCACCATTGAACAACTGCTTGCAGATTACGATGCCGTATTCATGGGAATGGGTACTTATACTTATATGAAAGGTGGCTTTGCCGGTGAAGATTTAGATGGCGTTTATGATGCGCTGGATTTCTTGATTGCCAATGTTAACCGTTGCCAAGGCTGGGAAAAAGACCCTGCAGAATACATCAGTGTTGAAGGCAAGAAAGTGATTGTACTGGGTGGTGGAGATACTGCCATGGACTGTAACCGTACTTCTATTCGTCAAGGTGCGCAGGAAGTCACTTGTGCCTATCGTCGTGATGAAGCCAATATGCCAGGTTCACGTCGTGAAGTGACCAACGCCCGTGAAGAAGGGGTGAACTTCTTATTTAACCGCCAACCCATAGAAATTGTTGGTGAAAATGGTAAAGTCACAGGTGTAAAAGTGGTCACCACACAATTAGGTGAGCCTGACAGTCGCGGTCGTCGCAGCCCAGAGCCTGTTCCAGGTTCCGAAGAAATTTTAGCTGCCGATGCGGTATTGCTTGCTTTTGGTTTCCGTGCCAGCCCTGCAGATTGGTTTGCCTCTGCCAATGTTGGGGTAGATGGTTCAGGTCGTGTATTGGCAGCAGAACAGCAAACATTTAAGTTCCAAACCTCTAACCCGAAAATTTTTGCAGGGGGCGATATGGTGCGTGGTTCTGATTTGGTCGTGACTGCAATTTGGGAAGGTCGTCAGGCAGCAGAAGGTATTTTAGATTATTTAGAGGTCTAAACGAGTTTGTTTTGCTTAGATGTTGAAAGGGCTGAGTTTTAAGGAATTCAGTCCTTTTTTATTGGATATTTTATCCCGCTCATCTTCTTGTGGAATATATTGCCATCTCTGATTCATATAAGGTTTAAGAGCTGAAACTTCAATATCAATTCAATCTGCTGTACAAGGTTATTGTTTAATGTAAACAGTTTGGTGATTCGCTAGATTAAACAAAATACACAAACAGGTCAGAATTTCACGTTAGAATGAAATCATTTCAAACAAATACAAAGAAAATTTAGAGGTTAATTTATGAATTTCACAAAAAAAACCATGCTCGCGGTGGCTTTAACCAGTACTTTGACATTAAGCGGCTGTGGCTATAACACCTTACAAGTGAAAGATGAAGCCGTGACTGCTTCTTGGTCAGAAGTCCAAAACCAATATCAACGCCGTGCCGATTTAGTGCCAAACTTGGTGAATGTGGTCAAAGGTTATGCCAAGCATGAAGAACAAGTCTTGACTGAAGTCACTCAGGCACGTGCCAATGTCGCAGGCTTAAAAGTGGATAAGTCGGTATTGGAAGACCCTGCGTTATTCCAGAAATATCAGGAAGCACAGGCACAAATGACAAGTGCCTTATCACGTTTAATTGCGGTGTCTGAAAACTATCCTGACTTAAAAGCCAATGAGCAATTCCGTGAGTTACAAGTACAATTGGAAGGCACAGAAAACCGTATTGCCGTGGCACGTAACCGTTACATCAGCACAGTGCAAGACTTTAACAGCTATGCACGTCAGTTCCCGCAAGTGATGACCGCAAAAGTCATTGGTATGGACACTAAACCAAACTTCAGTGCCGAACAAAGCGCACAAACAGCACCGAAAGTTTCGTTTGAATAATGCCTAGGAGGATGTCTGGATGCTGCAATTGCACAGCAAGACCCACATGAGTCTAGCGCAGATGCTGCTGCTTATGGCAGTTATGTGTTTCAGCTGCTTGGCATATAGTGAAGTTGCTACAGCAACCGATGAAACCGCCGAAGCTGTGGTGCTGGGTAAAATTGTGCAGCAACAGCATCCTCAAAATGCAAACCCTATCCCTGATCTTGCAAACTCACGTCAGTCTACATCGAGCACTCAGCAAGCACCTATAGAAACACCCGTTCAGCAACCGCAAATTGCCAATGATATGGCAGAGGGTGAATCCATCCGTGCTTTGCCGACATTGAATCAGCCCGTGGTCGATCAAGCCAATTTGCTCACTGCTGCAGAAAAACAGCAAATCAGCCAGCGGATTTTAAATTTACATCAACAAGCCAAAGCACAAATTGGGGTGGTGATTGTACCGACTACAGGGCAGGAAGATATTTTTGATTTTGCCATGCGGGTCGCAGAACAATGGCAGCTCGGTTCTGCCAAGCAAGACAATGGTGTGTTGATGGCAATCGCAGTCAATGACCGTCGTATTCAAATTTTAACAGGTTATGGTTTAGAGGGCGTGCTGCCCGATATTGTAGTCAGTCGGATTATTAACCAACGTATTACGCCGTATTTTAAACAAGCGCAATATGCTCAAGGCATTGACGCAGGCTTGGCAGAAATTGAACGGATTTTAAACCTAGATCCAGAAGTTGCTGCACAGGCGGCGCAAGAACTCAAACAGCGTCAGGAACAAGCGTTGCAAGAACAACAGGCACGTGAAAAAACCTTGAGCAGTGCTTTATTTATTTTAATTGCAGGGGTAATTGGCTCACTGATTGTTGGAAAACGCTTAAGTGCTTCAACCGCTGCCGTGGCAGGTACAGTGGCAGGTTTGGTCAATGGTGCAGGCTTAATCACCAGTTTAATGATTGGCGCGGGAATTTTCTTTTTACTCATCACTGCCATTGCACAGACCATTTTCCAAATTTTCTTGTCCTCTGCAGGGCGTGGAGGCGGACGTGGTGGTGGTTTTGGCGGCGGCGGTTTTGGTGGCGGTGGCTATAGCGGCGGCGGTGGTGGCTTTGGTGGGGGAGGAGCATCAGGATCATGGTAACCACAACAGATACAACAGAAATTATTACTCAACCGAAAATGGACATTGCAGCGCGTCCGAGTGTAAAGCGTTGGCTGAAGCATTTCTTTTATTTACCTGCCACCAAACGTTTTTTTAATGCGCAGGATCAACATGCCATTGCAGAAGCGGTGACTGCAGCCGAGAATGGGCATGTAGGTGAAATTCAGGTGGTGATTGAAGGTTGTTTACCCTCGCGGTTGGCGTATGCGATAGATACTCATATTCGTGCACGCCAATTATTTGCAGAATTGGGGGTTTGGGATACTGAACTAAACAGCGGCGTTTTGCTGTACCTGAATTTGTGCGAGCGCAAAGTGGAAATTGTGATAGACCGTGGCATTAAAACCGCGACCACGCAACAGGTGTGGGATGAAGTCTGTGCGCATATGGTGCAGGGTTTGGCACAGCAGCAGTTTCGGCAAGCGGTAATAACAGGTGTGCAAGAAATTGGTGAAATTTTGGATGTGTTTTATGATCGTCAGTTGCTAGATCAGCAAAATGAATTGGGCAATGCGCCGATTATTTTGGGATGAGGGTTGTTGGTGATTTTCTTTTTTAATTCCTTCCTGAGCACAAATTTAAGAACGGCTTTAAGTTTGTGAGCAAGAAAGAAATGCAATGAGGGTTCCTCTGTTTTTAAAGGGAGGTTAGGAGGGATTTGCGATATTGGTAATTTTCACTATATGTGACTAATTTCTAAAGGAGGAAGTTCACACAAGCATAAAAGATAACTACTACACGTAAGCTAAATTTGCTGAAATTTAGATTAAAAATGCAAGTAAATGTGTGACAGGTTTATTTTTAAAATTAAAAAATGCGACTATTGCTTTAAAATTGACAAAATTTGTTAAATTTTTAATTTACACCTGACAATAATTGTCACTTTTTAACAAAAATACACAACCAAATTAAAAGTTCTAAATTTTTTATGTGTAAGATGCTGTTTTTTTGTGAGAATTGTCTATAATAAAAGTTGGCACGTTTAGTGCTAAGTATAAAATAGCTTACAAAGCTTATAATTAAATTAACAAACATTTGTGGAGAATGTTTATGAATACAGTTCAAAAGGGTTTTACCCTTATCGAGTTAATGATCGTTGTCGCTATTATTGGTATTTTGGCTGCAATTGCGATTCCTGCTTATCAAAGCTACACTATTCGTGCAAAAGTAACTGAAGGTTTATCTTTGGCTGCTGCTGCCAAGACGGCAGTTGCTGAAACATTGTCTTCACGCAGTTCTGGTGCTGTTGCAGCTTATACAGGTACTGGCGCAGCAGCAAATGGCTCTTATGGCTTTGAGTTTACGCCAACAGAAAATGTAGCAAAAATTGAAATTGCTGCAGTTCCAAATGTTACAGCTCCAGCAGCAGGCGCAGGCTTAATCACGATTACTTATGCTGGTCAAGTTGCAGGTGCCATGACTGGTGATAAGGTTTATCTACAACCAGGTAGCGGTACTATTGCCAATGGTGCATTACCAACTGCTGCAATTTCACCAGGTCAACCAATTGTTTGGGGTTGTGCTGTAGCTGATGCTAAAGATTTTAAATATGTACCATCTAACTGCCGAGTAAAAAAATAATGTAGTTTTAGTCTATAAAAACCGTGCTTTCTTCGGAAAGCACGGTTTCTCTTTGGAAAAAATAAAAATGAATATAATTATTTTATCAATCAAAAAAACGTAGTTTTCTCAAATATGTCCAAACGCCTAAATTTTTTCCTCAGCCATTTATTGCTCTCATTTTTAGTCGCTTTATTGGTGATTGGATTGGTGTTTTTTATTTGGTATCCATCGCCACTTGCCACAGCTGTTGGCGTAACGCATATCTTTTTAATGCTGTTGGTTATAGACGTGATTTTAGGACCACTTTTAGGTTTATTGGTTTATAAAGAAGGTAAAAAAACACTTAAATTAGATCTTAGTGTCATTATTCTCATTCAAATTGCGGCTTTATGTTATGGGGTGTTTAGTATCGAACAAGGTCGCCCTGCATGGTTGGTTTATAATGTAGATCGTTTTGAATTGGTTAGAAAAAATGAATTAGTTGATACGAATATTCAGCAAGCACAGCCACAATTCCAAAAACCTTCATGGTTTAAACCACAATACGTCGCCACTGAATTTGCCAAAGATACACAACAACGCAATGATGAAATGTTTGCAGAGGTTTTTAGCGGTATTTCCATTGCACAACGCCCAGAACGCTATGTAGAACTCACTCAAGCTAAACATCAAATCCAACAACGTGCATTGCCGCTTGCAGAATTAGAACAATACAATTCAAAAACTGAAGTTGAAAAAACTTTAGCAAAATATCCAAAAGCCGATGCGTGGCTACCCTTAAAAGCCAATGCAGTCGATATGGTGGTTTTAGTCAACAAAGAATCTGCAAGCATCATCAAAATAGTAGACCTTAGACCGTGGCAATAATCGCTTAAATTAAAATGGGGAATTTCAGTATTTCCCTATGCAATTATCCCACTTCAAAACAGTTAGAATTTCAATCAAACTTGCTACACAAAGCACTATCATCTTGCCTAAAAAAATATAAGATAGAGCCAGTTTTTTAGTCTAGTTTTCTTATGAAATCTGCATTGCTATTTTTGGCTGCCATCCTCATCTCCCTTGCATGGCTATTGCCCATTCACTACCGCCCATGGGTCACCTATACAGGTGAACTTTACGCATTTTTTGCCTTGTTTGCTCTCGCAGCCAGCCTATTCAAAGAAAAATTACAGATACCTAAAATCAGCCTGCCCTTACTGGCACTGTGCAGTGTCCCACTCATTCAGTGGGGCCTTGGCTTAGTCTACTTCTTTGATAAAGCTTTGCTCAGCAGTGTGTATATCTTTAGTTTTTGGTTAGCAATCATTTTTGGCTACAACCTCACGCAAAACAACAGCGAACGTGAACGTATCTTTACAGGCTTTAGTTATGTGCTACTCGGCGTGGGAAGTATTACCGCATTCATGGCAATTTGCCAGTGGCTCACACTCGACCAATACCTGCCAATGATGGTGGATATAAAAATCGGGCAACGTCCTTATGCCAATTTCGCCCAACCCAATAACATGGCGACCTTTTTGGTGATGTCGCTTATGGCATGCCTATATTTATACGAAAAACAAAAACTTAAAACCATGTGGATTGTGATTGCAGCTGCCATGATTTTGGTCGGTGTGGTGTTGAGTCAATCACGGACTTCGTGGTTGGCGTCGCTGTGTCTCTTGAGCTATTTGGGCTATCAACAATACCGTGGCGTAATGCGGATAAAATGCCGCTATAGCTTGCTGTGGTTTGCCGCATTTATCGGGTTAATTTTTATCGCACCTGCTTTTAGTCAATTGCTCTCACAAAGTGCAGACCTTTCGGTGCAATCTCGTGATGTGGTACAGCGCGCCACAGGTGATATGTCGCGCTTGGCGATTTGGCAACAAATGCTCGCTGCGATTGAGCATCAACCGTGGTGGGGCTATGGTTGGCATCAAACTAGTGTGGCTTATGTGACGATCAGTGAATTTGTGCAAGGTCCAGTGTGGATTCGCAGCGCACACAATTTCATTTTGGACTTTTTACTTTGGAATGGTGTGATACTCGGTGTGCCATTTTTGGCGTATTTGGGCTATTGGGGCTATCAGTTACATAAATATACCCAGTCGGTTGAATCGGTTGTGGGGATTTTGATGGTCGGTGCATTTAGTGTGCATGCGATGCTGGAATTTCCACAAAACTATGCCTACTTCTTGCTGCCTGTGGGTTTTATTATTGGCATGGTTCAGTCACCACGGGTGTTCAAAAACTTCACTTTATCTGTAATTTATATACGCAGTACTTTTGTACTTGGCGCATTGTTGTTGATGCTGATTTATCGTGATTATGAGGTGATGGTCCCTAAATTGAATCAGTCGGTACGCTACGAACACACACCTGAAAAAATCACACATCAAGAGCGTATTTTGGTACTCGAAGAATTTAACCGCCGCATTGCGTGGATTCGTTTAAATCCGTATAGTCAGCAAACGCCTGAACAGCTGCAAGAGATTCATGAAATTGTATTGAACTATCCAACCACTTACGATTTATTGAAATATGCGCGAGTCTTGGCGTTTAACGGTTATGAAGCAGAAGCTAAAAAGCAATTGTGGTTGTTAAGCACTTTGCGCAAGGTCAATGTGGATTATGCAACTTTGTTGGATGAAGCAGAGCAGCGCTAATGTGGGGATGTTTACTGTGCTAAGTAATTAAACATCGTATGCAATGATGCTTAAACAAGGGAAATTAAAAAAACAAAAGACTGGAAAACCAGTCTTTTGAGTTATCTAAACTAGATGAGTTTTAGAGTTGGCTTTGAATATAGTTTTCAATGCCCACAGTTTCAACCAAATCAAGTTGTGTAGTTGCCCAGTCTAAGTACTCTTCTTCTTTTTCTAGAATTTCCTGGACCAAATCACGAGTCACATAGTCGAGTTGTTGCTCTGCCAAAACCACCGCTTTTTGAATCGCTTCAATATTCTCTTTGACTTTTCGTACATCGCAATTCAGCACTTCAGCAGTGTGCTGACCAATATACAATTTACCCAAATGTTGTAAATTTGGCAGACCTTCTAAAAACAGAATACGCTCAATAATTTTATCGGCATGTTTCATTTGACGAATCGACTCTTTATATTCAGCCGAACCGAGTTGTTCAATACCCCAATCATTAAACATACGTGAATGTAAAAAATATTGGTTAATCGCAGTCAGGTGATGATACAAAACTTGGTTGAGTTGATTAATCACATCACGATTGCCTTTCATTGCAGCACTCCATCAACAATTTCTGCCTTAAACCGCTTAAGGCAATCTATATTTGTATCTTAAACAAGACTGGGTAAAATGGCGAGTGATTTATCGAACGGCGAATGAAAATCGCAATCAAAAACAATTAGCTAGGCGGTGTGAAGAAATGTAAGCCAAGAAAAACCCGCTGTAGTCGAAAGCGGGAGAGGAAACACCGAGTAAAAATTATAATACTTAAATGTGGGAGATCAATAAAACGTCAGCTTTAGGCAGCAACGGCAAGACGAGACGCAATTTGTGCAATTTCATCGCTAATGATAGCGCGAGTTTCAGGTGCACAGCGACCACAACACGTGCCCAAGTCAAACATATCGCGTATTTCACGATAGCTGTCTGCACCATTGGCAACGGCTTCTTTAATGTCTTGATCTGTAATACCACGGCATAAGCAAACGTACATGAATGCAACCACAATAATTTAAATAAGATAAGAGTTATTATTGATAATTATTATCGTTTGTCAATAAAAATCATTTGAAAAGTCATTTATAGTAATTGGGTTTTTGAATAAAAAAACGCCACCTAATAGGTGGCATCGTTTAGTGGTTTTTAAGTGATTGAATCATAATAACTTATGAATTGATAATCACCACGCCATCCATTTCAACCAAAGCACCTTTAGGCAAGCTAGCCACACCTAAGGCTGCACGCGCAGGGTATGGTTGTGCAAAGTATTCGCCCATAATTTGATTGACCAATTGAAAGTGTGATAAATCCGTCAGGAAAATATTCAGCTTGGCAATATCGGCCAAAGAACCACCCGCAGCTTCACAAACGGCTTTTAAGTTATCAAACACGCGGCGAATTTGCGCTTCAATGCCTTCTACCAATTCCATGCTGTATGGGTCTAAACCAATTTGACCTGATAAATAAACAGTATTGCCCACTAAAATGGCTTGAGAGTAAGTACCAATTGCTGCAGGTGCATTTTCAGTATGGATGACTTGGCGAGACATTGATTTCTCCTAAAATAATGTACGGACATCATAGACCATCCGACTGCATTTCAGTAGCCTGTTGAGTCTATAATGCAAAATCGGTGAATGTGCGGCACAGTCAAACTATGCAGCCACATTAAATTAACAAGCTTTGGCTTCTTCTGCGATGCTGATAGGGCGCGCTAAACGGCTAATTCGTGGGAAACCGAAGTGCATACGCAAATCACGAATAATTTTGGCTATTTGCTTACGGTTATTCACCACAATATTCACATAGGTTTTGCCATCGTGGCTGCGTACCATTTCTACTCCGGTTTTGGCCTTACGACATTGATAGATCAAATCGGAGATTTGTTCGTCATTCATATCCATATCAATGCTGAGATAAGCCGTAAAACTCACGTCATCTACATCTTCTGAAGTCCATTGTAGCGGCATAATATTTTCAGGATGTTGATGTTGCTCATGCAGTAAGTTGTTGCAACGCGCACGATGCACAATCAAGCCACGGCGTGACAAGTTACCCTGAATTGGATCGCCCAGTACAGGGTTGCAACAGTGCGCATATTTCACGTCAATGCCTTCTGTGCCCTGAATCAGACGGTCAGAATGTTCGCTGCTGTCGTGATCGAGTGCGTAAATGTGATTTGCCACCAACTGTGGCAATAAATCACCGACTGCAATTTGCTCAAATAATCGGTCTTTGGAGTCGATATGACGCCATTGCAACACATTTAACCAATCTGCTTCGGTCAAGTCTTGAATCGAGTGATTAAATAATTTCAGCGCACGGTTAAGCGCTTGCTGACCCACCAAACGCTGTTCTTCAATATCCTGATCACGCAGAATATTTTGTAAGGCACGACGGGCTTTTTGGGTATTAATAAAACTCAGCCAGTCTGGGTTTGGTGTGGCTAAAACATCCGTAATGATTTCGACCACTTGCCCGCTGGTGAGTGGTGTGGAAAGTGGTTTGCTTTCACCATTAATTTTTGTACCGACGGCATGGTTACCTAAGAACAAACTGGCTGCATAGGCAAAATCAACTGCGGTGGCGCCTTGCGGCAATTCATGTAAATGTCCGTGCGGGGTATAAACATGAATTTTCTCTTGGTGTAGATAATCCAGTAAATCGCTAAATGTAGTTTTAGCGCATTCACCATCAATCAACACGTTCAAGCTTTGCATAGAGGCTTGAATGGCAGAACGGCAGGCTTGCGGTGCGTTTTCACCCAAGACCACACCAAAACGTGCGGCTTTACGCATCAATTCAGTTTGAATGGTAAGTGATAAGGTGGTTTGCTCGCCTTTTAGACGCATCATGAGTGACTGGTTACCACCTGGCAATGGACGACGGATATGGTCTTCATAATGCAAGACCTGAAAGCTGTCACGTAAAATATCGGCTAAACGATCACAGTCAGCAATACTTTGTAAAATAATTTCAAAGGCGTGGCTATGGGTCAGTTCTTGTAGATCAATATCGTTCTTTACAAAGTAGCGCAGTAATTCAATATTGTTATTTTTCTTTTTAATACGACCTGCAATTTGATTGTCTTGTAGCAGGTCGGCAAGGTTTTGTTCCCATTTAGATTGGTATTCGCAGCGTTTGGGCTTAGTGTGCAACAGGGCAGCTTGCACATCGTTATACATATCTAGGTCAAGGTTTTGATAACACAGATGTTCAAGGTTGTCGGCCATTTCATTCATGCCGACAATACGCGCCATCGGTACAAATACATCAAAGGTTTCTTGAGCAATACGAGCACGTTTATCTGGTCGCAAGGCATCCAATGTGGTCATGTTATGATAACGGTCTGCCAATTTCACAATAATGACACGTGGGTCCTGTAAGGTCGCTTGCAGAATTTTACGGAACGATGCGGCTTTGTTGTATTCCTTATCGCTAGAATGGCTAAGTTTGGTTACACCATCGACTAGTTCAGCAACCGTGCGCCCAAATTTCTCTGTGATGTCATCCTTGCTGAAGTCAGTATCTTCAATAACATCATGCAACAGGGCAGCAATCAGGGTGTCGGCATCCAAACGCATGTGCGCCAAGATACAACTCACCGCAATAGGGTGTAACACATAGGGTTCACCGCTTTTTCGGGTAACGCCATCATGCGCATGTTCGGCATAATCGCAAGCCGTAAGCACCTGTTCGACATCACTTACACTTAGGTAAGGTTCGATCATGGCTTGAAGCTGTTGTTTGGCTTGGCTGACCATCGTGCCTGGCATATAACACCCTTTAAAATACAAGTGATAACGAATATACAGTTAGACCTTATAATGAAAAGCATATTGCATGACTTGTCAAATTTTTTCATGCCAAAATATAGGGTCTTTAGACCATTTAAAATAAGATCTTAATCCTTATGTTATAACGGTTTTTAGCGCAAGATTAAAGTTCAGGCAACAAAAAAGCCTAGTAAAAAACTAGGCTTTTTCAGAAAGTTGTTCTTATTGGAAAGAAAAACCATCTAAATTCAAATTATTTGCAGAAAGTGCAAGGTCAAGACTCGAAGTTTGATAGTCTTGATCACGTTGTTTCAAAATGTCTTTAGAAACGTGACCTTCTGCAATTTCACGTAAAGCAACAACGGTAGGTTTGTCGTTGTCCCACTCAACGGTAGGTTCTATGCCTTGACGTGCCAATTGACGCGCGCGCTTGCTTGCCACTAGTACAAGCTCAAAGCGGTTGTCTACATGGTCTAAACAATCTTCAACGGTAACGCGTGCCATAAGAATTCTCGTTCGAATAATAAATTTAAACAGACTGTGCAGTATAAGGTGCTTTGTCAATAGACTCAAGTTTTAATCACGCGCTTGGCGGGCTAATTAATTTCTGAATCAACTCTTGATGACGGTTGGCCTGTTGTGCCAAAACCAATCGGTTGGCAATAATGACCGCTTCTAAATCATGCAGTGCCTTATTAAAGTCATCATTAATAATCACATAGTCAAAATTGACATATTGCTGCATATCTTCCACTGCACAGCCTAAACGATGCTCAATCACTTCAACAGCATCTGTGCCACGGTTAGACAAACGCTCGCGTAAATCAAACTGACTTGGTGGAAGAATAAAAATTTGCTTCGATTCAGGAAAAAGATTGCGTACTTGCTGAGCGCCTTGCCAGTCAATTTCAAGTAACACATCGTGACCTTTGGCTAACTGCTCTTTAACCGTCGCTTGCGCGGTGCCGTAATAATTGCCAAACACCTCTGCATACTCAATAAAACCGCCTTGTTCTACCAAGTCGATAAAATCTTGTTTTTGCGTGAAGTGATAATGCACACCATCGAGTTCGCCGGGACGCTGACCACGTGTTGTGTGAGAGACTGAAACGTGTAAATTATTCACACGCTCAAGTAGAGCTTTAACAAGGGATGTTTTGCCTGTTCCTGAAGCGGCAGAAACGACAAACAATAGACCCGACATGATATTTTTCCTGATATGATAAAATATCTTCTCTATTTTAGAGTAGACGCCCCTTAAACAAAATAGCCAAGATGGCTTTTGTTGGCATAATTTTTTAAACATCCTACCTATTTAACTTCAACATAGAGGGTTCTATGGAAATTGTATTGGCGAATCCACGTGGTTTTTGTGCAGGTGTAGACCGAGCAATTGCGATTGTAAATCGTGCCCTTGAGTGTTTTAACCCTCCTATATATGTACGTCACGAAGTGGTACACAATAAATTTGTGGTAGATGACTTACGCCAACGCGGTGCAATTTTTGTCGATGAGCTAGATGAAGTGCCCGATGACAATATCGTGATTTTTAGTGCACATGGCGTATCTAAAGCGGTGCAGCAAGAAGCGGAGCGTCGTGGCTTAAAAGTATTTGATGCGACTTGTCCGTTGGTCACCAAAGTACATATTGAAGTCACCAAATATGCGCGTGAAGGCACAGAGGCGATTTTGATTGGTCACGAAGGACACCCCGAAGTTGAAGGCACGATGGGTCAGTACGACAAGAAAAATGGCGGCGAAATTTATTTGGTGGAAGATGAAGATGATGTGGCTGCACTTGCGGTTCAGCATCCAGATAAAGTGGCTTTTGTGACGCAAACTACTTTGTCGATTGATGATACAGCCAAAGTGATTGATGCCTTGCGCCAAAAATATCCGAATATTCAAGGGCCACGTAAAGACGATATTTGTTATGCCACTCAAAACCGTCAGGATGCAGTGCGTGACTTGGCTAATCAGTGTGATGTGGTGTTGGTGGTTGGTTCGCCAAACTCATCTAACTCTAACCGTTTACGCGAACTTGCAGAGCGTATGGGGAAACAAGCCTACTTGGTGGATAATGCCGATGAATTAAACCAAGCATGGTTTAAAGCAAATACAAAAATTGGTGTAACTGCGGGCGCATCTGCACCAGAAATTTTAATTAAACAAGTGATTCAGCGTTTGCAAGACTGGGGTGCAAGCGCCCCTGAAGAGCTGGCAGGTCGTGAAGAAAACATTACCTTTAGTTTGCCCAAAGAGTTACGTATTCCTGTAACACAGGCTTAAACTGCGAAGCATATAACACTTTAAAAAAATGACTAAAAATAGGTAGATAACACTAGTATGACGGTTATCTGCTTTTTTATGCCTTTTATCCTGAAGTGTGAGGGTTTTGTAAAGTTGTTGGTTACTATTTTTAATAGGGCAAAGTCTGTGTCTTGGGGGGAGTATGCGAAAAAAAGAAAACGGGTTCACCTTAATTGAGTTGATGGTGACCATTGCGGTGTTGGCAATTATCGCGATGATGGCGGCGCCTTCTTTTACCCAAACAATTCGAAAAAACCAACTTATAAGTGATACGCGTGATTTTGTAGATTTATTGGCTGAAACAAGGTCGGAAGCGATTTTTAAACAAGGCGACCGAATTTTGGCACTGGACAGTAGCGTATCGACACCTTTTAAAACATGGACATCAACGCATGTCAGCAAACAAAGCGGTGATACCAGCGTTACCTTTAATCGCTTGGGACAAACCGCTGCATCGGGCAATGGGCAGTGTTTTGTGCTTGTACATAATGGCGATACAACCTTAAAGGCATATGTGTACGTACAGAAAGGTGGTACGGTGATTTATAACAAATCAGCCACAAGCTGTCCGACTTGAGCGCAAGGGATAAAGAACAATGATTAAAACTCAAAAAGGCGTTGGACTGGTAGAGGTGTTGGTGGCTCTAGTGCTGCTGAGTATTGCTGTACTCGGGTTTGTCGCCTTGCAAATCAGGGCAGTTGCTGCGACCAATGAAGCAACAATGAATGTACAGGCAACCAATATTGCTCGGGATCTGGCTGAACGTATGCGAATCAACCGCGCTGGATTAAGTGGTTACATCGACAACACGGATACAGATGATTGTGCAACAGGATTTTGTAGCTCTGAAAATATGGCAAAGTATGATTTTCGACAGGTAAAAACTCGTGCAAAGAATCTGGGCATGAGTGTTGATGTGCTGAATTGTCAGGGTTCTACGCTGGTTCGTAAATGTGTATATGTTTCATGGGAGGGTACTACACCGACTGATGGTACGGGCAGTCCACACTGTACCGATGGTACTGCTTATGTAGGAAACGCCAAATGTATCATCATGGAGGTGTATAACTATGGCACATAAACCTCAGCAGGATTTAAATCATCCCCCTTTCGGAACAGCGTTCCTCACCTTTTCCAAAGGAAGGAGTTCCTTCCTGCCCCAATCAGGCTTTACACTTCTTGAATTAATGACTGCACTGGCTTTGGGTCTGTTGATCGTTGCTGCAGGTTTGGCTGTGTTTTTAGGCAGTTCCCGTTCTTTAAACCTGCAATCAGGTCAGAGTGAGCTACAGCAAAATGCCAATTTTGGTCTGTCACTGGTCACGCATGACTTGAGGCATACCAATTTAAATACAGTGTCTTCACAACGAGTCAATAACTATACTCTGGGTTCAGGAATTATTTTTAAGAAAGAAAATTTGCCTGTCTCATTAGGTACAGTCACTGGTCTGGAAACAGAGCTGGTCAGTTTGCAGAGCAAGGATGCAGATAATACCTCAGGTACCAGTGATCGTCTTACTATTCAGTATGTGCCTGAAACCAGTGCTATTTTTAATTGTGAAGGGACTCAGGTAACCAGTGCTTCGTCGAAGGTGATTGTGCAGCGATATTATGTGGCAGAAAGTCCACAGCAGGTCACAGGTGAGCCAACATCGTACTCACTCTATTGTGATGCTGGAGAGTATTCGGGAAGTTCACCGACAGCTATTACAGGTTTGGGTGCTCATGGTTCTAACGGTGCCCAGCAAATCATGCAGCGTGTTGATGCCTTTAAAGTGCGTTTGGGGGTAAAAAACCCAGCAGGGCAATTGCGCTATATGACTATTAATCAATTTAATACAGCAATGAACACACTTCTTGCGGCAGCGGCATGTGCTACGCCTAGTGCGACAGCTTGTACGGATACCTTTCTTCAAGTGGCGTCCATCGAAGTGGGTATTCTGTCTCGCTCGACAGGGACAATTGGTGCCGATGCCAGTTTAAATACCCAGACGACTTTTGACGTTGCAGGTACTACAGTCACACTTGCGGGTGATGCGGCAGTCAACAAACGTTATTTGCGTCAGGCAGTGAATCAGGTGGTGGCGATCAGAAATACATTGGGAGCAGCATCATGAAACAACAACAGGGTGCAACGCTTATTACAGTTTTGATTATTTTGGTGCTTGTGACGGTACTGGGAACAATTGCTGTGAAAACTGGAATTTTAGGTTTGAAAATTGCGACAAATAGTCAGGTCAATGCTTTATTGCTTGAAAATTCTGATGCAGCTTTATTTAACGTGGAAAACCCAGATGATGTAGCACGTCAACTGGCACTGGATGGGATGTTTGCTTATTTCAACTCTGCGGCCAATGCGGACGACGAGCTGGTGTTTTGTTATCGTGCCTCTGAAAGTTCATTTTTTAGCTTAAATAAAGCCAGTGCCATTGCTGCAGATGGTACAACAACTAAAATTGGTGTAGATGGTTATTGTAAGGCCAACCAATTTGCAATGGGGCGATCTGCGGTTTTGTCACAAGTGTATTTAACCAAGAGTTCTACGGTTTCTGCCCCTTTTGGTTCAGTTCCCAAGGGGACCAGTATCGGGCAAAGTAATGTTCCTGCAACTAGCAACAATATTGGTGCGACTGTTATTTCGGTATTACCAAGTTTTGCAGGTGCTTCTTCTACAGAGATAGAAGCCTGTTTTAAGCAGCGGGCTTCGGCCGTGGGGGCGTGTTTTGATGGGTTAGGTATTCCCTATAACATGCAGCATTCGGACTATGTGGTTGGTGGTCAGCCGAAGTTGGTATCGTAAAGAAAGAGGGTTTAAAAATGAAAACATTAAATTCAAGAAATGTGCTTTCTACGGCGGTTTCGGCGCTGATGACGATGATGGTCTGTAGTAGCGTCTCTCAGGCGAGTGATATCGAGATCTATCAAAATGCCAAGCCAAGCACGATTACCCTGATGATGCTGATCGATATTTCAGGGAGTATGGACTATATGTCTTATGGTGGTGGCAATGCATGTGATGCACCGAACCAAAGTGTAAAAAAGTATGCGCTGCAAAAAATTAATCCGCATGCAGATGCTCCAACCTATAGAAGGCAGTGGTGCGAGGTGACCAGTGGAGGGGTAACTACCGAATATCCAGATCGTATTACCCGCGTTAAGGACGGTATGATTGATTTGTTATTTGGAAATACTAGTAAAGGCATAACCGCCTTACCTGATAATAATATCATTGGTTTATCAACGCTAGGCTGGGTTCGGAATCCGCTGTTAATCGATCCTACACAGTCCGATGGTCGGTTGCTTTGGGATGGAACACAGTCTAGCTCACCTATGAGAAATCAAACTAATATGAATAGTTTGGCTTATGGTAAAACGGGTACATATAAAAGTGAGCGTGGTGGTAGTGAGTCGGATTGGGATAATATTGGTAATATTGCAGTGCCTGCACGACGACTAGATGCAACGATTACGGTGGATGGTGTTTCGATCACTCAACGTAAATATTTAGCACAGAAAATTGCCAGTCTTGCAGCGGTGACGAATACGCCAACTGCACGTTCGTATGCTGAAACAATAGCTTATTTGCTGGGTGAGACAACTCAGGGGCGTGCTTCAAGCGGGTATAATTTTGCTAATCCAGATGCTTATGACACCACTCGAACAGGATATTATGCGGCACCATCGTCCATGACGCAGGCAGAAGCGGATAAACAGTGTAATGGACAAGGTGTGTATGTATTAACCGATGGTGATCCTTATCAAAATGTGAATGCGCAAGGGTTGATTCAAGGTGCCTTGGGAAGTACAGGAAGCTCATTTAGCTGTAGTACTAATGACAATGCTGCTGGAACATGGGATTGTGTTCGTAAACTTGCAAAAAATTATTTACTTAATGGGAACAATCCTAAAGGTGTGGCAATTAAAACAGCTGTTGTTGGTTTTGGTAAAAACTTTAACAGTGTGCCGTCATATGATAAGAACAAAAGTATTGCGGATAATGTGACATCGATTAATGCTTCCAGTGCGAGCAGTAATCAAAAGAATGCCGCACTGTGGGGGGTTGAAGGCGGTGGTGGGTGGTATTCTGGTAGTAGCTCAGAAGATGTGGTGAATAGTGTTAAAGGCTTTTTAAATGAAATCGAAGTTGAAATTCCTGCGGTAGCAACGGGTTCTCCAACCCTTCCACAAGATGCTTTAAATCCATTACGCATTCAGCCTTATGGTTATTACGCTTCATTTTTGCCGAAACCGCAGGAATCGACCCAGCTTTGGGTTGGGAATATGAATAAATATCATATTTTTAACGGCGAACTATATAATGCAAGCAAAACTATTCGCTTAATTAAGGCAGATGGTTCGCTTGACGCAGCCGCCAAAGGGCTTTGGACTGACGAGGGCATGAAAGGACAATTGCCCTTAGGCATAGGCACTAATGCTGCGAATGAGCAAGTTGCAAACCGTACTATTTATACCAATCGTGAAATTACAGGTACTGCGGCTCCGTATGCAGCAAGTGAAATCGGTTCACTGAAAAAAGTCAATGTGGCGACGCTATTTGGTACAGGTAGCACGGCATTGTTTGTGAACGACCCAGATAAAAATTATTGGTTGAACTTGCTTGGTTACAATGTTGCTGAAACAGGAACGGTGACTTTAGCCGATCTTATAACCAAACCTGAACTGCGTCAGGTCGGTTCGGTCATGCACTCCACTCCTATTTTGCTGACCCAGTCAGGTAAAATTTCATACACTTCTGGCACTATTGACACCACTGATCGTGATGATTACTTATTATTCGGTAGTACACAAGGATTATTGCATGTCGTACGGGCAGGCAAAAATGCAACTGATGCTGATCGTGGTAAGGAAGTATTTACTTTTGTACCTCACGAAATGATGAGAGACCAAAAGACTGCATTCCTGAAAGAAGATAGCACTACTGGTGGCTCGGCGAATCTGTTTTATGGTATTGATGCACCGTGGACGGCTTATACCCAGTATGTTGCAAAAGCAGATGGAACATTGACAGTAAAAGGTTCAGAAAGAAATACTGATGGTAGTACTTATAATTCAAGTAATACAAATCTTGAATTAAAAGGTTTGCAGTGGGTCTATGGTGGTTTGCGTATGGGAGGCAAAAGTTATTACGCCTTGAATTTATCTGATATAACTAATCCGAATTTAAAATTCCATATCGACCCAGCCAACTCAAAAATTTATAAATCAAGTTCCACAACTACAGGTGTAACCGCTTTAAGTTATATGGGACAAAGTTGGTCTAAACCAACTATTGCATATGTGAATTTTGGTGGAGAGAAAAAACTAGTCATGTTTGTGGGTGGGGGTTATGACCCTGGTTATGAAAATGCAGCATATGACCAAAGTACCACCACAGGTGGTGGTGCGGGTGTCTATATGTTTGATGCCAATAATGGTGACTTGCTTTGGTGGACCAGTGCCAATGCAACAGCAGCAGGTGGTGCAGAAGCATTTACCGATGCAAGTGCAGATACTATTAACATGAAATACAGTGTTGTCAGTCAGATTAATGCGATTGATCGTGATAGCGACGGTTTGGTCGACAACTTATACTTTGGTGACTTAGGTGGACAAGGTTTCCGTGTCGACTTAAATAACGCTGCCACGGGTGCAGATGCAAGTGCTAAAAAAGCGAATTTTGCTAAACGTGTTGTACGCTTATTTGATGAACATGCAACAGGTGGGGCAAGCCCTCGCTTCTATGAAATGCCAAGTGTGTCTATACATGACAGCGATGATGGCTATGTTGCTGCCGTTGCGTTTAGCTCAGGTAATCGCAGTTCACCATTAGTTGGAACAGCGGTTGTGAATGGCAATCAAGCAGGTTCAACAACAAGTGCAACAGATGGTGTATTTGTAGTTTATGATAAAGATGTTGCAAAAACAGATCTTTATGGAACGCCAACCTTAACCACCCCGACTGCACTGTCTTCTTTAAACAGTAACATGAGTACAGGTGTTGCAATTAATGGAAATAGCGGTTGGAAATATACCTATTCAAGTACTGCAGGTGCTTATAAAGGAATGAATGAGCTGTATGCCTTAGATGGCATGTTGTATGTCAATGTGTTTCATCGTGATGGTACAGGTATTGGTGGTTCGTGTGGTGCAGGTGTCAAAGGTGACAGCTATGTCTATCAGTTCTGTTTGCCTACAGGAAAATGTCCATTTAATACAACCACATCTGGGGTGCCGAATCGCGTAAAACTTGGTGCGGGTATTTTGGGTGCTGGTTTAGGTCAAGGACGTAGTAGTGCCAATAATACTGGGTTGATTGTAAACCGCCCTAACACGCTCAATTGTACCACTACCCCAAATTTACCTGAATGTCAGGAGTTTACCACCACAGCGAAACTTAGACAGTTACGTTGGTATGAAACTCGTTAAGGGGTAAATCATGAAAAAATACTTCGCTAGAGTGGTTTTTTTGCAGAGGTCGAATATAGTTGCGAACTTTGCTTGTGAGTTAAAAACTTGCAAGCAGGGATTCGCCCGCCTCAACCGCAATGCTGGATTTACACTTATTGAACTGATGATTGTTATCGTGGTTATGGCAGTTCTTGCTGCCATCGCTTATCCTAATTATACGCAATACATGGAAAGACGAGATTTGGCAATCGCGAGACAAGAAGCCTTGCGTATTGCTGCAGAGCTTGAACGGTTTAAATCAAGGAATTTTGGTTATAAAGGTTTCGATGCTAGTTATTTGTATGTATATACAGAGACGGATGCTGATGGAAATCCTACAACTGCCAGTTATTATAATAAAACGACGGGTCAATTGTTGTTGCCACTAGGCTCAACGAGTTCCACTGCGAAATATACGTTGACATTGGCGAATGGAGGAACAGGACATAAGCCCTTAACGATTGTTAAAGGACCTGATGGTCAAGAAACAGCAGATTCGGCGAGTGTGAACGGTTTGAGCTGGGTAATGTCGCTAGAGCGGGCTAAGGATAGTGATGGTGAGCCAAAACAGCCACGTAATTACGATCTGCTTTTAAGCAATACAGGTATACGTTGTATGACAAAAGTCAAAGATGTAGTGACAGGTTATGCAAATTGCGGCAGTTATAGCGAGTCATGGTAATGAAAAAATACTCTTTAGCATTTACTTTAATTGAATTAATGATTGTTGTCGCAATTATTGGCATCTTGGCAGCAATTGCTTATCCATCTTACACACAGTACAAAATCCGTACCAATCGGGCAGATGTGCAAAGTGAAATGATGCAAATAGCCCAGCGGTTACAGAGTTATTATGTCATCAATCATAATTATACCAACGCAAGATTGGACAATGGCACAGTGAGTAAAGCCTATCCTGCTTCAGGAAGTGTATATACCATCACCCTTGCGCCACTCGATCAAACTTGGACGCTTACGGCAGTCCCAACCCCGAATACAGTTCAAGATGGTAATGGAGCAGTGGTGCTAAATAGCCAAGGACAAAAATGTTGGGAGAAAGGAACGACATGCAGTGTTTCTACATCTTCAAATTGGGAAAGTCGTTAATTCTCGTTTGATGAAGTCTCTTAAAAGAGCATTCCTAGATGCTCTTTTTTGTAAAAAATCCAAATTCAAAACTGTGGATAACCTGAAATTTGATCTTTCTTTCAGCGCAAATATAACGTAAAATACTGCCCTCTATGAAAGGGGTTTGAAATGTATCGATGGTCGGTACAGGGATAATCCGTAAAAACTATAAGGTTGTATCATGGTAGTTATTCGTCTTACTCGTGGTGGTGCTAAAAAGCGTCCATTCTATCAAATCGTTGTAACTGACAGCCGCAATGCGCGTGACGGTCGTTTCATCGAACGTATCGGTTTCTTCAACCCAACAGCGCAAGGTAAAGCAGAAAAACTTCGTTTAGATGCTGACCGTTTTGCACACTGGGTTGCTCAAGGCGCTCAACCGTCTGAACGTGTTGCTTCTTTAGCTGCTCAAGCGAAGAAAGCTGCAGCTGCTGCATAATTTTTACAAATTAAGTAGTAGGTTAGCCCATGACACCAACACAGAATGTGCCCGAAGATCGTATTCAGATTGGACAGCTACGTTCAGCTTATGGATTAAATGGGTGGCTCTGGGTCTATTCCAATACAGAACCCATGAGCAACATATTTGACTACCTGCCTTGGTACATTGAGACCAAAGCAGGTTGGCAAATGGTCGATGTAAAACGTTGGAAACCACATGGCAAAGGCTTGGTGGTCAGCTTAAAAGGTGTGAGTGATCGTACCGCAGCAGACAACTTGGTTGGCGCAAATATCTGGATTTCAAAAGCGCAACTGCCTCAACCAGGCGTGGACGAGTATTATTGGTCTGATTTAAAAGGTCTAACAGTGTTAGGTCTGGACGATGACGAACAAGAAGTGAACCTCGGTCAAATCCATGAACTGTTTGAAACAGGTGCCAATGACGTGATGGTAGTTCGCGCAACTGCCGATAGCGTCGATAGCGAAGAGCGTATGATTCCATGGCATAAAGATGTGGTACAACGCGTTGATCTCGAAGCGGGTCGCATCTACGTAAATTGGGGCGTAGATTATTAATCCATTCAGGATTCGCAGAGCAGGAAAATAGAGGAGTCTGCGGTGTTTTTTGCAGTCATTACGCTTTTTCCTGAAATGTTTGAAGCGATTACAGCTTACGGTATTAGCGGACGTGCAGCAAAACGTGAATTGATGCAAATTCATTGCATTAATCCACGTGATTATGCACAGGGCAACTACAAACGGGTGGATGAACGTCCATTTGGTGGTGGTCCGGGTATGGTGATGATGGCAGAGCCTTTGGCGCAAGCAATCCAGCATGCCAAACAGCTTGCACAGCAAGCAGGAGCAGTTCAAGTACCTGTGGTGTATATGTCGCCACAAGGTAAAACCTTAAACGAAACTGCAGTACAACAATTCGTTGAATATGATGGATTAATTGTATTGTGTGGTCGTTATGAAGGGGTCGATGAGCGTTTAATCCAAAACTATGTTGATCAGGAATGGTCAATTGGAGATTACGTTTTATCGGGTGGGGAGCTACCTGCAATGGTGTTGTTGGACAGTATTATTCGGAGACTTCCAGGTGCTATGTCTGATGAGCAATCTCATGTGCAAGACTCATTTGTGGATGGTCTTTTAGATTGCCCACAATATACCAAGCCAGACCATTTTGAAGGTTTGGATGTCCCTGAAGTATTAAAGTCGGGTCATCATGCCAATATTGAAAAATGGCGGTTTTTGCAGCGTTATCAACGGACTTTAGAGCGTCGACCTGAGTTGATTGAAAAAGTTGAGTTGAGCAAGCAGCAAAAAAAATGGCTAAAAGATTCGCAAGGGTAGACCAAATAATTGGTTTATCTAAGCACCATGGCTACAGGCAGTTGGTTTGTAGTCTTAAATAGGCTCTTTATGCATTGAAGCGGTCAGGCATAAAGGGAAAGTCAATCGGGCCTATGCGCTTTAGCCTCTAGACCCAGTGGAAATCAGACCTCTTCTGACCCACACATACTGGAGATACCCCATGAGTGGTAAGCATCCTTTAGTACAAGCTGTTGAAAATGCACAGCTTAAGCAAGACATCCCAGCTTTTGCACCAGGCGATACAGTTATCGTTCAAGTAAAAGTAAAAGAAGGTGATCGTGAGCGTCTTCAAGCATTTGAAGGTGTGGTAATTGCGAAGAAAAACCGTGGTTTGAACTCTGCGTTCACAGTACGTAAAATTTCTAGCGGTGTTGGTGTTGAGCGTGTTTTCCAAACTCACTCTCCAATCGTTGCGAAAATCGAAGTGAAACGTCGTGGTGACGTTCGTCGTGCTAAACTTTATTACCTACGCGAATTGTCTGGTAAAGCTGCACGTATTCGTGAGAAATTACCAGCACGTAAACAAGGTTAATTTTAACTTTGCGTTACAGCTAAAAAATGCGCCGTTTAGGCGCATTTTTTTATGTGTGCTATTTGAATTTATAAACCTTGTAGTTTTAGGCGGTTAGCATGTTGACGGTAGACATCGACAGGATCTGGGGCAAAGATATCTTTCATGCCCAAGACTTGATTGACTTCATCCAAGTGGTTCCAATAGTAGTTATCACGAATGGTTTTACCAAATTTGGCACTGCAACGTGATACTAAACCATCATTATCACGGCCATTATCAATCAATAAACTGGTCGCCAGCATGGCTGAGTCTGGATCAAGTATATTGGTAACAGCCGTATTACCCGTAAATGAATAGAACTGGATGCCTTTTTCTTGATAAGCGCCCTCACCACAACTCGTCGTTGGCATACCCATTGGGAATTTGCTGTTAAATTGTGCTGAGCCAGCCAAAGTTAAGCTTTTTGCACTCGCCAACGAATCATGTGGATAGCTGTTTGGGTCTAAACCTTGTGCCCAAGTGATGGTTTTGGAAACTAAATTGACCATATCCATTAATGGCTTTTCGAGTGGTGTGCCTTGTACTTTTAGAATAAAGTCGGCCACAGGCGAGCCTTTATTTGGTGCACCGACAGCAGTCAGCGATGCGACTTTAGACGGCATCACGCCTGCAACATAACGAATGGTTGGCCCACCATGCGAGTGACCAATTAGGTTGACTTTGCTTGCACCTGTAATTGCAAGAATTTCATCGACTTGTTGTGCCAGTTGTTCACCACGAACTTCCGATGAGTTAAAAGGAGATACGCGGGTTGCCCAAGCGTTGGCACCGTTACGTGCTAAATTGGGTAAAATTTGGTACCAATAATCGACACCTAACTGATCTCCACCAATATTGATAAAGCCTGCCATACCGTGAGTAAACACAATCGGATATTTGGTTTTGGCATAACTGGAGATCACGAAGTTAGATTTGACCTGTTCTGCATTGGATGCGTGCGCGGTACTGAAGGTACTAGCCGCAATTAAGCCTGCAATGAATAATCCATATTTCATATAACATCCTCTATTTTATTGTGCTTTCCTAGCATGACAATATCTATTGTCAAATATCATTATTCAGGAAATTTGCTAGATTGCAAGTTCTGAATGATTCATGGTTATTGAACTTCTTGCACTTGAGTTTCAAGTACAGGAAGATGGTTTTGCCAAGATTGAAATGAGCTTTACTATTACAAACCTTGTAATTTTAATCGGTTGGCATGTTGTCGATACAGTGCAACTGGGTCAGGTGCAAACAAGCCCGTTAAGCCAAACATCATGTTGGCAAGGTCGGTATGATTTAGTCGGTAGTTGTCACGAATGACGTGTCCAATGTGGGTACTACAACGTGCGACCATGCCATCGTTGTCTAAATTGCCATAAGACAGTGGGCCGAGTTGCGTTAAAACAGTGTCAATATCCAGTAAATTGGTGGCTTGTGCTACACCTGTCCATGAATAGTAATGAATCCCGCGATCTACTTTGGCACCGCTGCTGCTGCAATTTGCGGCCAAGGCTGTGGTTGGAAAACGACGGTTAAAATCTGCAGACGCTGTTTCGGTTAAAGAAGCCATCGATGCATCAAAATCGACAGGCATGTCTGGCTGTTGCTGCGCCCAAGTAATGAGAGGCGCCACCATATAGTCGCCTAAAATATTAAACGCGGTGCGTGATAAACGATTATTTTGAATATCATCGGCAACTTTGGAGCCACGGAATGTACCTGCAACGCCCGTAATTGATGCCACATATTCAGGTTTGGTCGCAGCTACATAACGTACTGTTGGGCCACCATGTGAGTGACCAATTAAATTGACTTTGGATTTTCCAGTGATTGCCATGACTTCTTCGACTTGGGCAATCAGTTGTTCACCTCGAAATTCAGTACGATGTGCAGGGGAGAGTTGTGAAGCAAAAACGGTTGCGCCATTACGTGCCATATCTGGCAAAATTTGATACCAATAATCCATATTAAAGGTTTCATTGCCAATGCGTGACCAACCGAGCCAGCCGTGGACCATAAGCAATGGATATTTGGTTTTGGCATAGTCAGATTTGGCCTGTTCCTGAATAGGCAACACGCTTGGAGCAGCTTGAGCGACACCCATTGAACCGAGCAAGCAGCCAGTGACAGCCAATGTAATTGCCCGTATGTTAGAGATGATGGTCATAAAACAATCCTGTGTTCTTTATTTTTATTACAAGTGAAGTGGTGGCTTCGCTTCCCTCCTGAAAGCTCAGATATGCAAATTGCCGTTGGTTACGGCACATTATTGTGAGTCATCCTCGACTATTTTTTGTACGCTCAGGTATTTTTTCATGCGTAATTTAGAAAAAACATATCATTTGGGGACAGTTATTGCGCATTGTCCCAGAGATTTGTAAATCTACATGCATATTGATATCTATTTAATATTTATAGACATTTGTATATTAAATCGTTGTGGTGAGCTTGTACTAAAACAGCTTTTCAGGCATAAAAATAGGGCATGTTGAATGCCCCAGTTTCCTATGTAGATATGTTAGTCAGCAAAAGGTAATTTTCCACCTTGATCATGTACCTGTTCAAAGGTTTCTAAACGCAATTGCTCTTGTGGATTTTGAAAATGCTGTCCGCGTAATTGTTTCACGGCTTGTTGCTTGGCTTGATCATTCATTCCACTTTGCATGATTTGATCACGCGTACTTAAATAATCCTCTACTCGTGATTTCCACTGACTGCGTTGCCCATCTAATTGTTCTAAACGCTGGGTGGCTTCAGGGCCAACCAGATTTAAACGCATTTGTCGAATTTCAGCAGCAGAGCCGCCGCGTGCTTTAATTGCTGCGGTTAAACTGCGCAAATCCTGTAAAGTATTTAACTGTTCTAAATTCTCCTGCCAATCTTGCGGGAGTTGTTTAAATAATTCTTGTAATTTCTGCGCTTTTTCAGCTTCGGACAATTTTTTATCATCCATCACCGCCATACGTTTTAAGGTGTATTCGTGGTAGATATCTTCCGTACCAAATAAACCTTCAATTTCATAATCTGAAAAATACTGTTTACGCAGGTTTTGCATATTGCTAAAAATGCTGCGGTAATATTGCGGATCTTCCTGACTCAAGTTCGGTGTTTGCAGTTGCCCCAACGCATTTCTGTAGTCTAAATAACGCTGCCATAAATCTAAAATTTGCGATAAAGCAGGCTCTTTATGGCTTTGCGTAATATAGGCTTTAAAATCTGTACTGATTGCTTCAAGGCTCTTTTCGCCATATTGGGTAATAAAATATTCAAAACAATTGCGGGTTTGTTCATTCACAATCAGACGATTACTTGCATCCAGTTTAAGCTGACAATTGACTTCGGTGTCCTGCTGACTTGGGCTTAAAAAATTTGCAGCAGGGTTATTTTGCATGGCTTGCTGCATGCTCAAAGCTTGAGATGTTTCATCATTTGAGCTTTGCTGGGGTGATGTATCGGGGGAGTTTGATTGTGGCATCAGCCAATACACCAAAGCCGCAATCAGCAGTATCACTACGCCTAAAACAATCCATATTTTATGTTTCTGCATTTCAATGCACCTGTTTATCCATTTTATTTTTTTAATCCTAAGCGCTCAAATATGCCATAAAAGTAAGTCGCTGTTCTAGAAATGTTGTCATTTATCGCGGCAGATTGTTACCATGACGCAGTTTTGCTTTGACCTATGTGTGCTATGAAATCATCTGCGGCTAAAATCCAGCGTCGTGCCATTAGTGGTGTATTTTTATTGAATAAACCTTTGGGCATCAGTTCCAATGCAGCGTTACAAAAAGTGCGTTGGTTATATCGGGCGCAAAAAGCAGGGCATACAGGAGCATTAGATCCATTGGCTTCGGGTTTACTGCCGATTTGTTTGGGTGAAGCGACCAAATTTTCGCACTATTTACTCGATTCGGTGAAATGCTACCAAACTACCATTCAATTGGGACACAGCACCACCACGGGAGATGTCGAGGGTGAAGTGCTGTTGCAGCAGGCTGTACCTGCATTGAGCCAAGAGCGCATTGAACAGGTATTGGCACAATTTCAGGGCGATATTATGCAAGTTCCGCCCATGTATTCTGCCTTAAAAAAAGAAGGTCGTCCGTTATATGAATTAGCGCGACAAGGCATTGAAATTGAACGTGAAGCGCGTCCAGTCACAATTTATGCCATTGAATTGCTGTCTTTTACAGAACAGAGCATCACTTTGGATGTAACTTGTTCTAAAGGCACGTATATTCGTGTTTTAGGTGAAGACATTGCCAAAGCCTTGGGTACTTATGGACATTTGACCTATTTGCATCGGATTAAAACGGGACATTTTGACCTGATTCCGAGTTATAGCATTGAATATTTGGAAAGTTTAAGTGAAGCAGAACGTGAGGCTTTATTGCTGCCTGCGTATGCACCTGTGCAGCATTTTCTACACATTCAAGTCCCTGAAGGACGCGCTGAATATTTTAGTCGTGGCATGGAAAGTAATATTGACCATCCTGCAGCAACGCAAGTGTTGGTCTTTGATGGTGAAAAGTGTTTAGGTTTGGCTGAAATTACAGATAAAAAGCGCTTGGTACCGAAACGGGTTTTAAATCTCTAAATTTTGCTCAGATACATAACTTGAATAAAGTGGGTAAGTGAATTAAAGCTTTCTATACAAATAGTTGCAGGAATTTGGATTGATCCTCTATACAGTAGCTAGAGGATTAAAAAACGAAATCAAAACTGACTCCAAAACCGATGTGGATGTGTGAGTAGATTCTTATCAATCTGTTCGCCGCGCATGGGTTAAAAATAGAGGGCTGCACATGAATATTTTTGAAGCTTTACGCCAAAGTCACGACATCCAACGAGATTTAGCCCGCCAACTGACGCAAACTTCAGGTGATAGCCCTGAACGTAGAGCGGTATTTGAACAACTTAAAAATGAATTATTTGCGCATGCAGTGGCAGAAGATCGCTATTTTTATATTCCCTTAATGATGACTGATGCGGGTTTAAATATCACTCGCCATGCTTTGGCAGAGCATCATCAAATGGATGAATTACTCGAACAATTAACCGAAACGGAAATGAGCAACACGGGTTGGCTGGCAATTGCCAAGCAACTGTCAGATAAAGTGCATCATCATTTAAAAGAAGAAGAACATGGCTTTTTTCAGCAGGCAGGCAAAATTTTGTCTGAACAGCAAAAACAAAGTCTAGCCAAGCAATATTTGGCAGAATATGAAAAATACCAACAGATGCCTAAAGACAGTTTGGTTTAAGCATTTTTCTGATTTAAACATTCTGCGGCTGTTTGGATTTTTTTACTGCTCTAAAAGTAACGCCCACCGAAGCTAACATAATGCAGCATAAGGCAATCCATTGCAGTGAAGTAATTTTCTCACCCAACAATACCAAGCCTGTCAGTGCAGCCAAAGCAGGCGATAAACTGGAAAGTGTGCCATAACTCATTTTGCTGAGTTGTTTTAAGGCCTGTAAATCCAGCGCATAAGGAATGGCCGTGGCAAGCACTGCAATGGCAAGCGCCTTGCCCCAATACTGGGTTTCAAAAAGTGCAGGGGCATTGTTATACAATCCAAATGGAATTAGGGCCAAAGCCGAAATACTGATGGCGATGGTTAGTGCATGCATGCCAATATTTTGCTGTACCACTTTTTGGCCAAAGTAAATATAAAAGGCCCAGCATAGACCTGCACCCAAAGCGAAGGCTGCGCCCAAGATGCTAAAATTATCGCCGTGAGCTTGTCCCCATGGCACCATGAAAATAATGCCTAAAATGGCCAAGAACACCCAGATATAATCTTTACGGTTTTGAATGGACAATAAAGCCAAGCCCAAAGGCCCGACAAACTCTAAACCCACCGCAATACCTTGTGGCAATTTACCTAAAGATAGATAAAACAGAATATTCATTAAGCCCAAGGCGGCGCTATAGCACAATAAATCACGCCATTTTAAATGTGCGAGCCGTGACAGAATTTGCCATGAGCGAAACATGATTGCCACAATTACACTGGCAAAGCACAGCCGTAAAATTGTCACAGTAAGCGGGTCAAGCACCTGAAACAATTGTTTGGCAAAAGAAGCACTGATTTGATAGGAGATCATGGATAAAACCATGAACAACACCGCAGTGAGTTGGGCGTTTGGCATGGGGCAGAAAAATACTCAACAGTGTGGAAATGGGAAGGTCAGGCAGATTATAGCAAGTTTAAAAATACAGGGCTGTGGCAACTCAAGGTTACTCATAGATCAGGCATAAAAAACCACAGTGCTAAGACTGTGGTTTTTTGTAGCATCAGCGTGTGGTCTTAGAACAAGACACGTACGCGAATTGTGCCTTCAACTTCGTGTAAAGTATCTAGTGCTTCTTTAGATGCAGTCGCATCAACATCCATCACTAAATAACCGACATCACCTTTGGTCATAAGTGACTGACCAGAGATGTTGATGCCGTGTTCAGCAAACAAGTTGTTGATTTTAGACAATACACCTGGAATGTTTTGGTGAATATGCAATAAACGGTGCTTGCCTTCAGTCAATGGCAGTGCAATTTCAGGGAAGTTCACTGCAGACAAAGTCATACCTTTATCTGAATATGCAACAAATTTCTCTGCCACTTCTAAACCAATGTTCGCTTGCGCTTCCATGGTCGAACCACCCACGTGCGGTGTTAAAATCACGTTTGGTAGGTTACGTAGTGGGGAAACAAATTCTTCACCATTGGCTTTTGGTTCTTTCGGGAATACGTCAACTGCAGCACCTGCAATATGACCAGATTTGATGGCATCTGCCAAATCTTCAATCACCACACAAGTACCACGTGCCGCGTTAATGAAAATTGCGCCTTCTTTCATTTGTGCAAATTGTTCTTTTGCCATGAAATTGCGGGTAGATGGTACATCTGGAACGTGTAAAGAAACCACGTCAGCATTTGCCAATAATTCGCTCATAGAGCCAACTTGACGTGCATTACCTAACGGTAATTTGGTCACAGCATCATAATAAATTACGTGCATACCCAAGCTTTCAGCCAATACTGAAAGTTGAGAACCAATTGAACCGTAACCCACGATACCTAAAGTTTTACCACGTGTTTCAAATGAACCGACTGCAGACTTGTTCCAGCCACCTGCATGTGTATCGGTTGATTTTTCAGGTACGCGACGTAGCAATAAAATTGCTTCAGCCAATACCAATTCTGCAACCGAACGGGTGTTTGAATAAGGGGCATTGAAAACTGGAATACCACGTTCCATTGCTGCAGTTAAGTTCACTTGGTTTGTACCAATACAGAAACAACCTACCGCAATTAGTTTGTTCGCAGCTTCAAAAACTTCTTCAGTTAGCTGTGTACGTGAACGAATTCCAATGAAATGCGCATCTTTAATCGCTTCTTTTAACGCATCGCCCTCAAGCGCCGTTTTACGATAATCGATGTTGGTATAACCCGCTGCATTTAACACGTCGATTGCGTTCTGGTGTACGCCTTCTAACAACAAGAAACGAATTTTATCTTTAGGTAGTGAAAGATGTTGGCTCATTACGGCTCCGCTACAAAGGCCAAATTTAGTGGCGGTATGATAACATAGGAGATGGGTCGATATACATTTCCTTTATGACCAAGAGTGCAGGTATTTTTTGTCAGATATAATCTCTTTCAGAAATATTGCCCAAAATTACCCTGTTCTTACCACGTTATATTATCGGAATTGCCAATATTCACAGGTTTTTCAAAAAAATCGCTTATAATAAGCGGCACACATGAAAGCCAACCCACGCTGTTGCTTTGATGCACATATTTAGTCTGCAGTATCTTCAAATTGATCAAGATATGCAGACAGTCGCTTTTCTTCCTGTTTAATTCTTGCTAGGTCTGCAAACGATGAATGCTCCAGTCGCTTTAACCCCTGAGTTATTGACCCAATTAACGGCAATAGTCGGTGAAAACCGTATTAAAACGGATGCCGATAGCCTCCAAAACTGGGGTCGTGACCATACAAAGCATTTTGATCCGAAACCATCGGTCATCGTTTTCCCATCAAGCACAGAGCAAGTACAAGCCATTGTAAAACTGGCGAATGAGTTTAATGTGGCCATTACTCCATCGGGCGGACGTACAGGTTTATCTGCGGGTGCGGTGGCAGCCAATGGTGAAATTGTCGTCAGCATGGACAAGATGAACCAAATCTTGGAATTTTTCCCTGCAGACCGTATGGTACGTGTGCAAGCGGGTGTGGTGACTGAGCAACTACAAAACTATGCCGAAGAACAAGGCATGTATTATCCAGTCGATTTTGCATCTTCAGGTTCTTCACAAATTGGCGGTAATATTGGTACCAATGCGGGCGGTATTAAAGTCATTAAATACGGCATGACCCGTAACTGGGTGTTGGGTCTGACTGTGGTAACAGGCAAAGGAGATATCCTGCGTCTGAACAAAGGCATGATCAAAAACGCAACGGGTTATGCACTGCAACATTTATTTATTGGCGGTGAAGGTACACTTGGTCTGGTGACCGAAGCAGAAATTAAGCTAGAACGTCAACCCCAAGATTTACAAGTCATGGTGTTGGGCGTGCCTGATTTTAATTCGGTGATGCCTGTATTACATGCCTTCCAAGCCAAAATTGATCTGACTGCATTTGAATTCTTTGGTGAATTGGCGATGCAAAAAGTTTTAGATCATGGTCATGTGCAACGTCCATTTGAAACCGAATGTCCATTTTACGTGTTGCTCGAATTTGAAGCGCCATTTGAGCCAATTATGGACAAGGCGATGGAAATTTTCGAACACTGTATGGAACAAGGCTGGGTAATGGATGGCGTATTGAGCCAAAGCCTAGACCAAGTTGAAAGTTTATGGCGTTTGCGTGAAGACATTTCTGAGTCGATTGCACCGTTTATTCCATATAAAAACGATATTTCAGTATTGATTACTCATGTTCCTGCATTTATTCAGGAAATTGATGCAATTGTGGCAGAAAACTATCCTGACTTTGAAATTTGCTGGTTCGGCCATATTGGTGATGGTAACTTGCACCTGAACATTCTAAAACCTGCCGATTTAAGCAAAGACGAATTCTTTGCCAAATGTCAGGTGGTAAATAAGTATGTATTTGATACTGTGAAGAAATATGATGGTTCTATTTCTGCAGAACACGGTGTAGGCATGACCAAAAAACCATATTTGGAATATTCACGTTCAGCTGAAGAAATTGAATATATGAAAGCGTTGAAAAAGGTTTTTGACCCTCAAGGCATTATGAACCCAGGCAAATTATTTGATTTGTAATTCCTTTCGCCTTTCATTTATTTAAGTGAATTGAAAAACGCATCCTCGTGATGCGTTTTTTTATGCCGCTGTTTTAATTTTACATTTCTGTTCTAGCGTTTCTGCTCGAACAAGGCATCATAGAAGCATAAATAATAATCAACATTTTGGAGGAGTTATGTTGCGTTTAATCACGGTTTCCGCATTGGGTGTTGCGTTATTGTCAGGCTGTGCGACTACACAGAATATTATTTCACAAGTTACGCCTGCAGAAACACCTTTGGCGCAGGTACTCAAACAACGTCCAGATTTGCGTAAAGAATTGGCTACCGTTGAAATTCGTCAATACTTTAACCGTGTCGAAGCACCAACTGCGGCAGAAG
The DNA here is from genome assembly GCF_002412355.1 of Acinetobacter sp. YT-02. Taxonomy (NCBI): domain Bacteria; kingdom Pseudomonadati; phylum Pseudomonadota; class Gammaproteobacteria; order Moraxellales; family Moraxellaceae; genus Acinetobacter; species Acinetobacter sp. YT-02. The sequence continues at coordinate 32,577 of NZ_NOZT01000005.1, read as the reverse complement.
TAAAAATTACCGAAACAGGCTTAATGGATGATTCGGTACGTTCAATTCGTAGTATTTATCACTTTAAAAATATTAATGGACAATGGCAGCAGGGTGATGTGCAAACCGCTTACTTATGCGCACGGGGTAAAAATACCAAGACTTTCCAAAGTAAAAAATGTCCTTAAATTGCTGTAGTGCTTAGGTAAATCTTGCATGATGTTCTAAAAATGTAACACAGCGTCTGAGGATAATACTCGTGTTATCCACAGCTTTTATTTAGGATGACTTCATTCGATTCAAAAACGTGTGAGCGCAGCATGTCCATCAAAACTCTAGCATTTCTACACCGCAATGATAGCCGTTTTGCCGTGGGTGATTTTTATCCTGTGCTTTCGGTATTTTCACATTATGAATTGGGCAATACTGTATCGCCTTAACCCGCTGAAGGAGGTGATGCTTAACTTGGTCTGATGTCACATCAAGTGCCGCAATTTATTTAACGGACTTAAAAAATGCGCCATAAATTTGCCATTCAACTCTGTTAAACTGCAGCTCAATTTTCTATTTTTATGGGCTAAACGCGGCTGACTTGCATCGTTTTGTCCTTTATAACTCATGCCACAGCAGCAAAAAAATACCATTCAACGTGCCACACTCATGTTTCCCTTGGCTTTGGTCTTGTTTGAGTTCGCGGTTTATATTGGCAATGACTTGGTTCAACCCGCGATGTTGGCCGTCACACAAGATTTTGGTGTCAGTAGTGCATGGGCAGCTTCGTCCATGTCATTTTATTTGCTGGGGGGTGCTTGTGTGGCGTGGTTATTGGGGCCACTCTCTGACCGTTTGGGACGCAAAAAAGTATTATTGGGCGGCGTGGCATTTTTTACCCTAACCTGTTTATTGATTTTATTGACTCAGAACATTGAAAGCTTCCTTGTTCTTCGTTTTTTTCAAGGTTTTGGTTTGTCAGTCATTAGTGCAGTCGGTTATGCGGCTATTCAGGAAAACTTTGCAGAACGTGATGCAATTAAAGTCATGGCGCTCATGGCGAACGTCTCTTTACTTGCTCCCTTGCTCGGCCCAGTCTTAGGTGCATTTATGATTGAGCATGTTTCTTGGCATTGGGGTTTTATCGGCATAGCACTGTTGGCATTTTTGAGTTGGTTTGGACTGAAAGCCAAAATGCCTGAAAATCAGCAGCGTATTCCCAAACCTCCATTTCGAGATGTATGGGATGATTTTAAACAAGTTTTTCAAAATACCAGATTCTTAGGTTTGACATTGGCGCTGCCCTTATTGAGCATGCCTTTAATGTTGTGGATTGCGTTATCTCCTGTGATGTTGGTGGAAGAGTTAGGCTTTAGTAGTCTGCAATACGGTTTGGCGCAGTTTCCTGTTTTGGGTGGTTTGATTTTAGGCAATCTGGTACTGATGAAAGTCATTGACCGTTTACCTTTAGGAAAAACAGTCTTGATTGGTTTACCTTTAATGTTGTTGGGTAGTGTGCTGATCGTATTGGGGGCAATTTGGCAAAGCTATTTTGTTTGGTGTTTGGTGATTGGTATGAGCTTGATTAGTTTTGGTGAGGGAATGAGCTTCTCAGTCTTATACCGTTTCGCTTTAATGTCATCGGAAGTGTCTAAAGGTACTGTTGCTGCTAGTGTTTCAATGATATTGATGCTGTGCTTTTTTATTGTGATTGAACTGGTGCGTGTTTTATATATGCGGTTTGATATTTGGGCGTATAGTTTGGCTTGTTTGGTGCTGATAACGCTCTGGTTTAGTTTGCCACGCATGATGCTTAAACAGGTGATGCAGGAGCGAGTTGCTGCAGGGCAGTTTTAAGGGGTTAAATTTTTCAGCTGCATCATAAAACAAGGTGATGTGGCATCACCTTGCAAACATTTGATTTATAAATTAAAGTTGAGAAAATGTGTAATATGATGAAAGCTGAAAAGGACTTGCAGATTAAGCTTGTACTGGTTGTTCCATCTTTTTCAATTTAGCATCAAAAACAAATGGGCCAAAAGGTAAAATTGAAGCAATTAAGCCCAAAATAAACATTTTAAGAGACCATTTTTGTTTTTCACAAACCACAAAAAGCACCACTAAAAATGCGATAAACAATACGCCGTGTCCCATACCTACATATTTCACTAAAATTGGGTTATCGAACATATATTTCATGGGCATAGCAATAAATAACAACAATAAGAATGAAATACCTTCTAGGAACCCAACCCAACGTAATGTTTTAATGTTCATGCCCAAATCTTTTTCATGTCGATAAAACAGCAGTGTAGCGCAAATAGTGACAATCGCAAAGACGAGCTGTTGGGAGCTCTGCACATTGATGAGCTAGATACGATGGCTGCAAAATTGAGCTAATTTTTTGCAAATTAGTAGCAAGTTATTCAAAAACGAGTAAGTGTGGTTATGAAAGACGACCGATATAAAGCAAGAAGACCTGCATTGAGCGTCGTTTGAGAATAATCCTCAAAAAGATAAATTTTACTTTTTGCGGATAAGTCGAAAGGCATGTGTATAACCCTTAACTTATCCACAATTGGTAATAAATGTTTTATTGAAAATGCATCATGCTCGCTTAAATAATCCCACAGGCAATTCGCTCACCGCCGCCGCCCAATGGTTTTGGATGGTCGGCATAGTTATCACCGCCTGCATGAATCATCAAGGCCAATCCTTCAACTTGTGCCAATGTTAAACGTGGTGCAATCACGGTTACTTTGGCTGTTCCATCGCTTGCAACACTTAAAGCAGGTAAATCACCTAAATGTCCTGTTAGTGGTGTACCATGATGCGGGACATTTTTCGGATTAAAATGACCGCCCGCTGCCAAAGCAGCAACCATTTTTCCATCTTTTTCTGCTGCTGCACATGAACCTTTTTCATGGATATGAAAACCACGTTCACCTGCAGGGAGTTGCTGGAGTTGGGTGTGAATAACTAAGCCTGCTGCACTGTCACGCAGTTCAACCGTACCTAATTCTTTGCCAATACCTTGTGCTGAAACAGCATGCATTTTCACTAATTTTGATTTTTCTTGTGAGGTTGCAGTGGTGCTGCAGCCCATGAGTACGAGACCACTAAAAGCAGCAAGACTAGCAAATTGGAGTATTGAGCGCATAAAAGACATCCTGTTTGTTGTGCATAATATTTAGGGATGTCTTGATTGAAACAAAGTTAGCCACGTTACAATACAACGTTTGCGTAGTGGAATGTATGTACTGTGTTGAGCTGATTTGTTCAGATCAACACAGTCATGTGAGCAATATGATCAGAAAGAAAGCTTAATCAAGCTTTGAATTGGAAGATGAATCGTCTTCGGGTAGGTCGTGGGCAAGTGTGGCTTTCGGCATCATTAAAGCTTCGGGTTGATTATTTTCATGCAACCATTCACGCCAAATGGCCAGTAACACGGCCAAAATAACAGGGCCAATAAACAGACCAATTAAGCCAAAGCTAGCAATACCACCCAGTACACCAAACATAATCAATAAGAATGGAATTTGGGTCGCACCTGAAATCACCAAAGGTCGGATGACGTTATCTGCCGTGCTGACTACACACACGCCCCAAGCCATAACGCCAATGGCTTCCATGGTATGCCCTTGGGTGAATAACCATAAGGATACCGAACCATAAGCCAGCGGTGGGCCAAAGGGAATCAGCGCAAATAAGAAGGTCACAATTGTCAGTACCATTGGGTTAGGTACATCGGCCACAAAATAACTTACACCTGCCAATAAGGCCTGTGCAATTGCCGTAAGACCAACCCCATACACCACGGCACGTGTGGTTTCAGAAATGGTATCTAAATAGTGGTGAATACGTGGCCCAATCACCATTTCTAAAGCCTTGCTGACTTGATGCAAGATGGTGTGACCATCACGATAGAAAAAGAAGAGCGATAACAGGGCAAAACCCAGTTTAATCAGATTTTTACTGACCTCATTAATGACCACTTTTCCGTAGTTTAAATGTCCCTGAATCCATAAGGAAATAGACTGCACAATACTGTTGGGATCGTGGTTAATTTCTTTGAGAGTGCGGGTGACTTCTTTTCCGATAATCGGTAAATTACGAATAAGATCAGGCACATCTAAATGCCCAGAAAAGACCTGTTTTTGCAATTCGTAATATAAATTGCGACCTTCATGTTGCAGAATAAAAATGGCAAAGGTGAGTGGAATACCTACTACCAACGTGACCAACAGCATCATTAGGGCTGCACTGAGTGTAGGACGATGACCGCATAGACGTAGCACCGACTGATACAGTGGCCAGCTCATGTAGGCAATAATTGCTGCCCAAACAACAGGAACAATGAAGTATTTGAGTATATGAAAACCCAAAAACATCAGGACAAAAAACAGTCCAAACAATAAAATTTTTTGTAATGTTGGCGCGTACTGTTGCACTGAATTCACTGAAACATTCCTAAGGTCATGTGCCATATTAACTGAAAAAAAAGCTCCCGAAAACGAGAGCTTGGTAAGTTCTGGTGAATAAACCCTAAACAGGGGGTATTCTAGGCTTTAAAACCATTGGCTAGGGTCATCTACTATGGCGTTTAACACAGGTTGCCATTGATCTTGCATCTGTAAATAAGTCTTTTGAGTTTTATCAAAAATACTGAGACCCTGCATGGCCAATTGTCCGTAAGCGGCGCGTTCTGAAATCCAAGCCACAGGCTGCTGTTCAATTTTTTGGAAAAAGTCCTGAATATCTTTAGAACTGGCAGAGTTTGGTTTGACACGGTTGGCCAGTAATAAAATTTGTACCTTGCCTTTGCGAATGCGCTTAATATCTTGTAAATGCTTTAAAAAGCGACGAGTGGAGTCAATATCAAAAAACGAAGGTTGTAGCGGCGTGATAATAGCATGCGCTTCACTGACCAATTGTTCAGCATGCTCACCCGATAATGCCCCAGGTGCATCAATAATTAAGTATTCAATATTTTTAGGTGCATCACCAATCGACTTTTCGTGACGCCAGTCCAGACTTTGAATTGGGGCGGCTGTTTCTGGTCGTTGTTTTAACCACTGTAGCGCAGATTTTTGGTTGTCGGCATCAGCTAAGGCAACTTTATAGCCTTTTTGTGCAAGTGCAGATGCTAAACTAATAGCCGTAATGGTTTTACCACAGCCACCTTTTTGGTTGGCAATTAATATAGTTTTCATGACCCTCGAATCGATTTTACGCTGCTCACTCCTAGCATAGCATTGTTTTATGCTCGGAATATGACAGTTGACAAAAGTCGTAAAGAGAACTGAAAAAATTCAGGATTAGAAGGTTAAATGTCAATTTGGATGGCCATGCTGATTGGGGCATGTATAGGCGTAGTGTTGACCACGCTGATTTTGAGTAATAGCCGTAACGGGCGGATTAAAGCTGAGTATGAGCAATATATTGCAGAAATTGAACTGGCTCATCAGCAGGCGTTATTGCAGGCGCAAAAGCGCAGTGTAAATACCAGCCGTGCGGTGTTAAAAGGCAAAATGGCAGAGCAGCTGGCACCGATTATGCCTGAATTTCAGTATTTACCCAGTGACGCCAAATTTTTAGGTGATCCTGTCGATTATGTGGTGTTTGATGGTTATACCGATTATCGGGATGGCAACGGACGTGCCGAAGATATTGCCATTGTCTTAATTGATATTAAAAGTGGTGGTGCGCGTCTGACCAAAGGCCAGCAAGCCATCGCTCAGGCAATTCAGCAGGGTAAAATTCGTTTTGAAACCATCCGCATTGATTTTCAAGATGATGATTAAACATCATTCACGCTGCAACAACGTGACATGACGTCATCTTTGTGGGGTGCATGGTAATGTAAGAGGCATAATTGGCTTTAGCTATTGAAGCAAAGTCTTCGCATTTAGATTTTAAAGTGATGACTTCAATTTATCATTTAGGTTTATGCACCCGTGCCAATAACATACGCTGTGCAAGACTTGGAATGCCTGCAACATCGATATAGCGGACTTCGCCTAATTCAAAACCCGTTTCGAGTAGGGCGACTTCAATATCACGATTTAGATGGCAGCCATCTGCAACTTTCTTTTGAATAGGGGTGAGCAGGTGCTGTAAACGCTGAATACTTAGGCTTTGTCGGTTCAGCACATGCTCCACCACATGCAAAGTACCACCAGGTTGTAGTACTCGATAAATTTCCCGCAAACTTTGTGCCAAATCTGCGATGCTGCACAGCGTCCAAGTAGACACCACATGCTGTAGTTGTTCATCGGCAAAAGGGAGTTGTTCTGCACTTGCAGCAATGTGCTCAACTAAAAAGGGGGCTGCGTCAATTCGTTCCTGTGCCAGTTGAAAGACGGCTGCATTGGGCTCTAAGGCATAAACCGTATCGACATTTTGATAAAAAGCTAAATTGATCCCTGTACCAAAGCCTATTTCCAACACTTCACCTGACACGCCCAATAAAAGTTCACGGCGCAAATCCATGAGCGATGGGGTTTGCATGACTTGATTGAGCAGGTGCGGAAAAATATGTTTTTGATAAAGTCGGTACAGCATATTTTAATCTAATCATTCCTTTTTATTGCCTTTGAGCTTAGCTGAAAAGTCTGTACTTTTGCTATGTCAGTACATGCCAAAGACTGCATTTTGTTACTAATTTCAACTATTGTATTCATGATCTGGCGCTAAGATAAAAAGCTGAATACATGAATTTGATGGGCTGATGACCATGATGAAAAAGCATATTTCACTCAAACTGACCGCATTATTGCTGACTTTGGCTTTGCCATGTTCTGGCTATGCTTCGGTTGAGCGTAATATTGCCAAAGGCTTACCACCTGTGGTGAAAGGTCAGTCGATTGAAGTCTTACAACCTTTTAAAGGTGATTTTCGGATTTTGGGTTCTAAAACCTATCAACATGATGCCCAAGCCAAATTTTCCCCCATTGATTATGCGGTAAGTTGGGGCTTATTTGCTGAGCCTGAAATTGCCCGTCATATCACGGTCAATCAATATGACCGCTATTTAAACTGGAAAATAGATCGTTTGCCCGTACCTGCGGAACAAGCCATGCAAATGGTCTCCAATATGCACATCATTCCTGCCAACCCACAAATTGCCAAAGAAATTAAGAAGGTCAAACGTGGCGATTTGGTACGTTTAAAAGGGGAGTTGGTGGAAGTCAAAGATCAGGATTTGGTCTGGACATCATCGCTTACTCCTACCGATACGGGGGATGGTGCTTGTGAGGTATTTCGCGTCAGTTCAATTCAGTGGATTGAAAAGGTTAAAAGTTAGGACAGGGTGATGAATTGCTATTTGCGCATGGGTTTGAGTGGATGTGTTGTGTCATTGGGCTTAAGCGCATGCACAGGTATGAATTCAAGCATTGATGGGCAAACTTTTAAATTTACAGCGCAGCAGCAATGTCCCGCATTGTTAGAGATGGATGTCGGACAAACTTTAGAATTACAACTAAATGAAAACCCAAGCACAGGCTATCAATGGAGTTTGGTAGAGCCGCTGACATTATTTGATGTAGAAAGTATTTATCACACTGCTGAAGCTTCATCTTCTGCCCAAGTAGGGCAAGGCGGACAAAAAATATTTTATTTTCAGGCAATCAAGGCTGGTCAGGAATTGCTCCACGTGAAACATGCCCGAGCATGGGAAAAAACCGCAATACAAGAATGGCATTGTCGGGTACGTATTTCTTGATGTGTTTGATTTTGCTAAACAGCTTGAATTGTTGTGAGATTTAGCAGCAAAAAATCTATAATTTTCTTAAAATAAAAAGCCGTGTGAGGCTGTTTATAATCAGTATCGCACGGCTTTCCTATCTAAATTTAAAACTAAAATACTCAAAATTATTTGGCGCTGAGTGCTTGTCCTTCAAATTTGATGCCATCCCAGCCATGTTGCATAAACTGGCGAATATTTTGGTGGTCACTGCCTGTCGGGTTTGCACGTACCGAGGCATAGTGTTCTGCAAACAAACTGAGGGTTTGTGCTTGATCTAAACTTTTTAACTGAGCAAAAGAAAACACTTTGGCGCTGCCCTGATTTTCAGTGGCAGCATTGTTTTGTTGTCCATTTTTAAATGCGGTTGGGGTGTGGTTATAGTGTGCTTCAATGAATGCAATCACATCGGCAAATGTTGCGTTACCTGCGTCAAGTTGAGCCAATAATTCTTTTGCCATGACTTCCTCCACATGTGCCTAAATTGAAATAATATGCAGACTAGCGCAATTTAGTTTTGAGTGGAAAACTTTTTCGTGTATTTAACTTATGTGATTTAGGAAGATGTAAAATCTGAGCAAAGATATGGATGCTTCGGGCAAGAATATCTTGAAATACAGAGTGAGATCACGTGTGACTAAAAATTATGGCTGTGAGAAATACACGACATAGCCGCAAAAAAGGACAGCAGAACAGATGAATTGGCTATTGGTGGCAATTGGCGGTGCATTGGGGGCAAGTTTACGTTATGCCGCAAGCCTGTATTTATTTAAATCGGCACAGCATTTTCCATGGGCAACGTGGTCGGTTAATCTGTTTGGCTGCTTTTTGGCAGGTGTATTTTTTGCGTTGAGTCAGAAATATCCTGTGTTGCAGCAGGAAGCCCGCTTATTGCTGATGGTTGGAGTTTTAGGTGGGTTTACCACATTTTCTAGCTTAGGTTTGGAAACTTGGCAACTGTTACGGCAAGGACAGCACGGTTTAGCTTTTGGCTATGCCATGTCGAGCGTGGTTTTTGGGGTGATTTTTCTGGTTGTAGGTTTTTATAGCATTCAACAAGTGTTAAAACATTAACTGCTTATATTTGCTTTTCAGATAAAAAGAAGCCCAAGCTGGAGGAGAGTGCTTGGGCTTTGAAGATAGAGAACTGCTCAGCTTGGCGCTAAGCAATTGGGCTATGATTAAACTATAAAATAGAAAACTTAACTGAATATGAAGTTATTGTGAGCGTTTGAAACGTGCAAAACGTTTATTGAAACTCGCCACACGACCTTCGTTACTGGTTTGACGTTGCTCACCTGTATAGAACGGATGTGAAGCACTAGAAATATCCAAAGTCACATAAGGATAAACTTTGCCTTCATACTCTTTAGTTTGACTGCTTTGCAGGGTACTACCAATAACAAAGTAGGCATTGGCATTGGTGTCGTGGAATAAAACTTCACGATATTCAGGATGGATATCTGGACGCATAGGATTTCTCCGAACAAAAAGGTGAGATGATAAATTTATTTAAAGAAATGTTATAACATAACATTAAAATTGACAAATAAAACCCATCTCTGGGCTTTATTTTTAACATCACCTTGTTCAGTGAAACGCTGAGTTTAATCTCGTGGTGGAACCAACTCTTCAAAAATATCATTTAAATTGTCGTGCACTTTTAAATGAATCAGATTCCAATAATGTCCAGATACAGTACGATTCACCATGAGGGTATCGGGCGAAGGTTTGAAGACATCCCAGTATTTCAGCGAACTTTTGACCAGTTCAACCCCATCATGGTGGGCAGAGTTTTCTGCAAAGTCATAATGTGTGGTCAGTGGGCGCATCAACACTTCTAGCCATTGCAGATATAAATCTTCAGGGAATTTACCCCGTGCAGAAATTGCCTGCAACGCATCTAAATGCTGTTCAATTTCGGCAATGTCTTGTGCACGTGCGGCATGAATCAGTTGTCTAAAATGATGTACTACATCGCTCGATAGAGTTTTGACGCCGCCGTAGTCGTAAATAATGACTGAACCATCTTCACGGAAAGCAAAATTGCCTGGATGCGGGTCGCAATGAAAGCGTTTTAAATAAAAGATTTCTTGGCCCATGGCACGCAGTAAGCGTCGCCCCAAAGTGTTGCGGGTACGCTGTGACCATGTGCTTGCCGTTTCTATATTTTCACCTTGTTCCAAACTTAAGGTTAAAATGTGCCGTGAAGAATAGTCTTTGAAAACCTGTGGAATAATAATTTTATCATCCAAAGCCGCATGAAACGTACGTGCTACTTCAAGGTTTTGTGCTTCGATTTGATAATTCAGTTCATTGTCTAAACTTTCCTGAATTTCCTGAAACAGACGGTCTTGCAATTTACGGTCTATTTTTAACACACCCATTAAGCGCAGGGCTAAACGGACTTGCTTCAGGTCGCTTTCACAGGCTTCATCTACCCCTGGATATTGCACTTTAACCACGACTTGTTCGCCATTGGGCAAAGTGGCTTTATGCACTTGTCCAATCGAAGCGGCTGCAAATGGCGTTTCATCAAAGTGTTTAAAAATTTTATCGAGTGGTTTACCGAGTTCTTTTTCAACTTGTGCTTTAATTTCGGCAAAAGGCATAGCAGGCGCTTGGCGTTGTAACTTACTGATGGCTTTAGCGACTTCAGGCGGGAAAATGTCTTTATATTGCGAGGCAATTTGCCCAACTTTCATGACTGCGCCTTTCATTTCACCTAAAGTATTGGCAATTTGGACGCCAATATCTTGAAACAATTGGCTGCGTGCTGCATTTTTTTGTTGTTCATCTGCTGTCAGGTTTTTAATTGAATTCGATACGGTTTTAGTTGCAATACTTGCGGTCATGCCCGCCAGTTTCATAAAGCGACGACCGGGTGTACGCGCCGTTTTTGCCATGCGATGTTCCTCAAGATCATCTTTACTGTATTTTGATCATAAGTGTTCGTGAGCAAAATGCCTACTTTTAATTGTTAATGCATTTATGTGGATGACAACCCCAACATGCCAAAAGGTATTGCGGTATGTTGGAGCATGTTTCAGGGCTGTGTTTATTGGGCAAACTGGCGTTCCAGTCGCTGATTATTAAAATATAAACGGGTTAAGAGTAACACGCAGGCAATACTTAAGCCTACAATCAGCCCGACCCAAACACCTGCAGCGCCCATACTGCTGTAACGGGTTAAATACACGCCAATGGGGAAGGCCACAACCCAATACGCGAGCATGGTAATCCACATTGGGCCCTGAGTGTCTTGCATGCCACGCAAACAACCTGCTGCGCTGATTTGCCATGCATCCATGAGTTGATAGGCAATCGCAAATATTAATAAAGACATCGTCACTTGCGCCACTTGCGGGTCACGGGTGTAAATTGAAATGATTTCAGGACGGAAAAACCACATCAGTGCCATTGTGGAAAAGGCAAATACAGTTGCAGTTGCAAAGCCCAAGCCTTGTACTTTACGCATGGCATGAATATTTTGTTCGCCATAATAGGTACCAATACGAATGGTTAGGGCAATTGCCAACGACATAGGAATCATAAACATTTGTGAGGTCACGGACATGGCAATTTGATGGGCTGCCAGTTTGGTTTCTCCCAAAGGGCTAATCACAATAGCGGCAGTACTAAATATACTCACTTCAAAGAAAATAGCTAAACCAATTGGCAGTCCTAAGAGCAAAATACGTTTTATCCAGACCGCATCAATCGCTTCCCATTTGCTAAATACCTGTGTGCTTTGATAGGCGCGACTTTTAAAAATATAAAATGCCAAACTTATGAACATCAACCATTGCAAAATGGCAGTGGCAAAACCGCAACCCGCACTACCTAGTTCAGGTAGAGGCCCCCAGCCATACATAAACATAAAGTTCAGCGGTACCAATAAAACCAATGCCAACAGACTAATCACAGTCACAGGGCGTGGATAACCCAATGCTTCGGAATAACCACGTAAGGCAGCATACATGGTCACGGCAGGCATCCCAAAACCGATGGCATGTAAAAATAAGCCTGCTTTGGGCTGTAAATTTTCAGGCACACCAAATAACGGCAATAGTGCAGGCATGAGTTGTAAAATCAGCCCCGCAATCACGCCTATAATAAATGCAATCCATAAAGACTGACGGGCGATGGTGGCAATTTTTTCTGGGGTACGCGCACCTTTGGCTTCGGCGACTAAGGGTGTGGTGGCAATCATAATGCCACTGAACAGCAACATAATGGGCATCCATAAACCGACCCCAACAGCAATAGCAGCTAAGTCAGTAGCAGACATATGACCTGCCATAATGGTATCAATCAGACCTAAACCTGCTTGCGCAAATTGTGTGACCAAAATTGGAATCATCAGTTGAAAAAGCTGTTTTAATTCGAAACGGGTCGTGGTCACAGAATGTATATTTGACACAAAAAATCTCAATGCATGAGGTGCTTAGCGTTTGGGTATTAGCGTTGTAAAGTGAGAAGCACACCAATAAAAATCACTACGCTCCCTAAAAGACGTTGCCAGTTGATAGCAACTTTTTCAGTGCCCAAGAACCCAAAATGATCAATCAGCATTGAGGTGACCATTTGTCCAAAAATAATCACCCCAGACAAAGTAAGCAAACTTAGTTTTGGAGCGCTATAAATACTCACGCTGATGGCATAAACCCCTAAACATCCGCCAATCCATAAATACCAAGGGATGTTGAGCAAGGTACTGAGGTTGGGTTTCTCGACTTGCTGAAAAAATACTAATATGGCTAAAACTATTGTACCAACCAAAAAAGAGAAAAGGGCAGCTTGTAGCGGAGAATATAAATATTCACGCAATTGGCTGTTGATTGCAGTTTGAAATGCCATTGCAATCCCGATGCCCATCGCCAGTGGCAAAATTAATAGTAATTGGCTGGATATCTTCATCATTTGCACATTATTTCTTATTTCATAGACCCTAGTCTAAAGCAAATTCTAGGGAATACATCGGTGTCCTGCTGTAGTCATGTTAAAATCTGTATCACTGTTTTGATTTTGCATTGAGCCTGTCTTTGAACCCACTTCAACCCATTGATATTCCTCTATCCTTATATATCCACATGCCGTGGTGCGTGCGTAAGTGCCCGTATTGTGATTTTAATTCACATGCTGTGCCTGACGGTAAATTGAGTTTAGATTTAGAGCAAGAATATCTACAGGCTTTGCTGGAAGATTTTAAAACCCAGACTCAGTTTGCGCAGGGTCGAAACATCCACAGTGTCTTTATTGGCGGTGGTACACCTTCGCTGATTTCAGCACAGGGTTATCAATGGTTATTTACACAGCTTAAAGCCGTGCTTGCTTTTGAGGATGACTGCGAAATTACGTTGGAAGCCAATCCAGGTACAGTGGAGCATGATCCTTTTACCGATTATTTGGCTGCAGGGATTAACCGTTTGTCAATTGGCGTGCAAAGTTTCAATACTGAGCATTTAAAAAAATTAGGGCGTATTCACTCCAATGATGATGCAATTGCTGCAATTGGCTTGGCGCGTGAAGCAGGCTTTCAGCGAATTAATGTCGATTTAATGCATGGCTTGCCTGAACAAACTTTGCAGCAAGCGCTGCAGGATTTAAAACTGGCAGTGGAACATGGTGCAACGCATATTTCATGGTATCAATTGACCATTGAGCCTAATACCGTGTTTTTCCGCACTCAGCCGATTTTACCTGTAGATGATGTCTTGGAAGAAATTCAGGCGCAGGGTGAAGCCTGTTTAACAGCACAAGGTTTTGTGAATTATGAAGTATCTGCATGGCGTAAAGAGTTGCCGTCTGCGCACAATTTAAACTATTGGCAGTTTGGCGATTATTTGGCGATTGGGGCTGGGGCACATGGCAAAGTGACTTTGCCTGATGGGGTGTATCGTTTCCAGAAAACCCGGTTGCCAAAAGATTATTTAGCCAAAGTGCCTGCAGAGCATTTGCAGTTTAAAGCGATTAGCGCAGAAGAGTTGCCATTTGAGTTTATGATGAATGCGCTGCGCCTGAATGATGGGGTAGATGCAAAACTGTATGCTGCTCGTACAGGTTTAAATTTAGCCGATATGCAGGATATTTTAGGCACTTTGCGTCAGCGTCAATTATTGCAGAATGATCCAAACCGACTGGCATGTACCGAGCAAGGGCATGTGTTTTTAAACTCGGTATTGGAAGCGTTTCTTTGATGCGTGGCCGAAAAAGATTCAGATCTGAGATATTGTGTGATGTAAATAAAAAAAAGAGCGCATATTGCGCTCTTTTATTTGCTTCTACTTAGAAAATTTTAGTAATCAAAACTAAAATGTTCTGGTGCTAAAGCGGTCATGGTTTTAGATGGATTTACCATTGCTTCTGCATGACCTTGGGTACGTGGCAATAAACGCTCAAAGTAGAAATCGGCAACTTTGATTTTGGCTTTATAGAATTCAGGTGTTTCCTGACCATTACCTTCTGCCAATTTGGTTGAAGCGACAGCCGCTTGTTGCGCCCAGAAATAAGCCATCATCACATAGCCAGAGAACATCAAGAAATCAACCGAAGCACTAGAAACGATGTCACGGTCTTTACGTGCTGCCAACATAATACGCACGGTTAATGCATTCCATTGTGCACATAGCTTAGTCAAGTCCCATGCAAAACGACGCATGTATTTATTACGTGCGTGCTGACCACAGAATTTTAAAATTTCAGCAGTGTAGTCACGAATTACTTTGCCTTTAGAGCTTAATAAGACTTTACGACCAATCAAATCGAGTGCCTGAACACCAGTGGTACCTTCGTAAAGTGTTGAAATACGTGAGTCACGTACAATTTGCTCCATGCCCCATTCTTTAATATAGCCATGACCGCCATAGACTTGCATGCCGTGGTTGGCTGCTTCATAACCCATTTCAGTCAAGAAGCCTTTTAAGATAGGGGTATAGAAACCTAAATGGTCATCATGTGCTTCAAAGGCAGCGGTATCGCCACGCATTAAGGCATCATTCATTTTGTCTGCCAATTGTGCAGCATGATAAATCATGGCACGACCGCCTTCAGCTACTGCTTTTTGAGTCAACAGCATACGACGTACATCGGCATGGTGAATAATTGCATCAGCTGCTTTTTCAGGGTCCTTTTTACCTGAAAGTGCACGCATAGACATACGTTCTTTGGCATACGGTAAAGCACCTTGGAAAGCCAATTCTGCATGGCAAATCCCTTGGATTGCTGTACCAATACGCGCAGTATTCATAAAGGTAAACATGGCATGTAAGCCTTTGTTTGGTTCACCAATCAAATAACCCACCGCATTGTCAAAGTTTAAAACCGCAGTTGCAGAAGCACGGATCCCCATTTTGTGCTCAATAGAGCCACAAGTTACAGGGTTTCGTTCACCCACAGCGCCTTCTGCAGTCGGCAAGAACTTCGGTACGATAAATAACGAAATACCTTTCGTACCCGCAGGTGCATCTGGAAGACGTGCTAAAACAATGTGAATAATGTTTTCAGTCAGGTCGTGTTCACCTGCAGAAATAAAGATTTTGGTGCCTGAAATAGCATAGGTGCCATCGGCTTGAGGTTCAGCTTTAGTTTTGACCTGACCCAAGTCAGTACCACATTGTGGTTCAGTCAAACACATCGTGCCCGACCATGTGCCCGCTACCAAGTGCGGTAAATAAGTGTCTTTTTGCTCTTCAGTACCAAATTGCATAATAGTGTTGATACAGCCCACACTTAAACCTGGGTACATTTGGAATGACCAGTTGGCAGTACCCATCATTTCAGATTTGATGAGGTTAAGTGACATAGGCAGGTTTTGACCGCCGTACTGTTCAGGGTAAGACAGACCTTGCCAACCACCTTGAACAAATTGGTCATAGGCTTCTTTAAAGCCTTTAGGTGTAGTTACATCGCCATTTTCAAAATGACAGCCTTCTTCATCGCCAGATTGATTGAGTGGAGAAAGTACATTTTCACAGAAATCTGCTGCACCTTCTAAAATCATATCGACTGTATCTGCGTCTGCAAGTTCACCGTTAGAAAGATTTTTGTAATGGGTCGGGTAATCAAGCACTTCGTTCATTAAGAAACGAATATCGTGTAATGGGGCTTTATATGCTGGCATAGTCTTAATCCTAATTTAGAAATAGTTTTGGATTATCTGTATCGATATGTTGATTATTCACACTCATGGTCAAAATACATTGATAAGAATAGCGAATAAAAATGTCAGAAATGCGAATTATGAAAATTTTTCAACCTAAAAATATGAATAGAACACTATGTTAGAATGTATCATAATCTGTGCGTTTGAACAGACCAATCTATAATGAATATAAGGTGTTTACCAATGAAGGTACAATTAAAATATTTATCTTTATGTCTTTTTAGTTTAGCGGCAACAGGTTGTTCGCAGCATGTCATAAAGACCAATTCCAATCAGGCGGTGACCTTAGAACAAAAAGCTGTGACTGGCTTAAATGCCATTTTTGAAACACCAAGTTATGACTTTCAAGGTCAATTGCGCGTGCAGGCCAAACAACAGCACAGCACCTCTAAAACAGCGACTACACAGTCTGCTGAATTAGACTCAGCACTCAAAAAGCAGTTAGATCAACATTTAAAACAGCAAAAAATTCGTTTAAGTACCCAAGAAAAGCAAAATTTATATGCGGCTATGGCAAAGGAGCAGCGCAGCGCATCTGATGTTTTGGGTGTTGCAGGAAAA
This sequence comes from Acinetobacter sp. YT-02, assembly GCF_002412355.1. Lineage (NCBI taxonomy): Bacteria > Pseudomonadati > Pseudomonadota > Gammaproteobacteria > Moraxellales > Moraxellaceae > Acinetobacter > Acinetobacter sp. YT-02. The sequence goes on along the minus strand of NZ_NOZT01000005.1, from coordinate 16,132 downwards.
TCTAATCCCTTTGATTTTATGTTAAATGTGCTGAACGATACACAGTTTGACTATGACGGATCGGTACATTATCGCCAAAAAATAGCAGCCTTAAATGTGGCAGCCCGTTATGAAAAACCGACGCTGTTGGTACAAATGAAAGTACCGATGGTGATTGATTTTAATGAGTACAAGTTTTATACCAATTATTTTTCATTGCTGCCGTATCTGGTCAATAAAGACAGCCAAAATGACTTTGCCTATGTCGACTTTTCTAAATATAAGTCAGACATTGAACGGGTGAAGGTAAAGGAATTTGCAGCGTATTTAAAAGCATTAAACGCAGTGCCTTATGTTTTGGCAGGTTCCCAACAAATTCAAAAAGTGAATTTAACTACGGCAGAGCGCCAACAGAAATTCAGTGAAAAAATCCGCTATAGCAGCAGCTTAGAAGACATGATGCTGCAGTTGTCGATGTTTGATCATGTCAATGCGCCGTATTTACAGCAGACCGTGTTAGGGCAGGCAGCAGCAACAGAAGATGCTGCGGAGCAAGTGGTAGCGAATGCATCGTCTGAGCATGCTCAAGATGCACCTGCCAAAGAGTTGAGTCCTGAAGAATATTTAAAACAAAATGAAACGGCTGAAGATTATGGCATGAGCCAAGAAGGCTTCGTAGCGTATCAAGCAGCGGTTGCCTTGCGTAATTTGGTCAGCCAGAAGTTTTATGAGACTGAATCGACTCAGGAAGATGAGGCTGCTGATTCAACAGTTGTCACAGAAGCAGCATCCTCAGAGGCTTATGAGGCAGCAACTCAGGCAGCCGAAGAAGCGATAAATGCGGCTGCATTAGAAGAAAACCTATTAAGTGAGCAAGATTGTGAGCGTCTTATCGAGACAGCCAAAACAGCCAAAGTGGGTGATTTGACCTATTGTGCGTATGCTTATGAATTAAAAGCTTTTACCGAAAGCCGTGCTGCACAGGCAGAGTCGGTATTCGAGGCGCATTTTAATACCCCGCAAGAAAAACTGGCTGAACTTTTTAAACCCTACCGTTCTGAACAATTGGTTGATGCCGCTGCTTTTGCAGCGTTGTGGCAAAAACATCAGGCTGAAATTCAGCAGATTATGAACACGACTGCTGCACGTAAAAAAACACCCATTCAAATTGATGTGGCGTTAGATGATCAGGGGCGTGCCGCAAAAGTGGATTATGCACTGCAATTTGAGCGCGAAAATTACGGCACCATTCATGTGCGTAATGATGTGCAGATTTCCAATTATGGAAATGCCAACAAAATAGACCGTGCTGCGTTGCGTCAGGCAAAGTCTATTCAGGAAGTCAGTAAAGGTTCTATTTTAGAAAAATGGGTGAAAAACTTAGGGCGTAGTCTGGAACAGGATACGGCAGCCAGTGAGCAGGCAGCCATCACGGCTACACTCAGTTATACTGATGAATTAAAGCAATTGGCTGAAAAGACCTATCAGCAAAAAGGTGCATTTAGTGAAACTTATCAGACTTTATTTTTAGTGCACATGGCAGCAGAGCAGCGTGAGTGGGTGAAAAACTTAAGCCCGCAAACTTTGCAGGAAATGGCAGAAGTCTATGCCTATTGGTTTAGTGATGAGCGCTACTATGACCCGCAAGGTGCAGCACTCAAACGGATTGAAGCCCTGCAAGCCAAGCATCATTTGCAGGAAGACGTGCAATTTAATAACGCCATTGGTCGTCATATTAATAATTTGACTGAAGATGCCGTCGATGAAAATAAAGTGGCATTGGAATGGCGTAAGCTCAAACAACAGTATAAACAGCCACAACAGATGTTTGCGCAGCAATATCAAAAGTTGTATCAAGCTGCTTATACTTGGGATACGCCCGATCTCGCTAGTTTAAAGAAAACGGCACAGATTTTAGGTCAAACTTATATTGATCATCAAAAAGGTAAAATGAGTCAGAGTTCAATTCAGTCTTTGAGCTTAGAACAGGCTGAAATGATTGATTATGAAATTTATATGGATGTGTATGAAGATATGCAGAAATATGTGAAATAAACCGAGCATAAAAAATGGGCAGTCATGGTTATACAAGATTGTCCAGTTCAAAAAATAGCCCTTTTGCTGATGCTAAAGGGCTATTTTCTTGAATGATGATTTAGAGAAAATCTTTTAACTCAGGTTTCACCCCATTCCAAATATAAAAAGATTCAATGGCCTGTCCAACTAACATACCAAAACCTTCGGAAGTGGGTACGCCACGTGCTTTGGCTTGTTCTAAAAAGCTAGATGCTTTGCCATATGCCATTTCATAGGCAGAGTTGAATTGCAAACTTTCAGGCAGTACCAAGGCATCCCCAGTTAAACTGGCAGAGGTTGCATTAATGGCCAAATCAAATTGACCTGTTAAATCGGTTAGTGCCATGGCCTGTAATTTGGCTTGTGGCACAGCAGCTTGTAAGTCGGCAACCAGTTGTTCTGCACGAGCAAGGGTACGGTTAGCAATTACGATTTTCTTCGCACCTGCTTGAACCAATGGATAGATGACACCACGTGTTGCACCACCCGCACCAATAATTAGAATGTCGCTTTGTTTTAAGTTCCAGCCCAATGCGGTAATGGCATCGACTAAGCCTTGTCCATCGGTATTGTCGCCATGTAGAACACCATCTTGCATCCATAAGGTGTTGACAGCTTTGGCAATTTTGGCACGCTCGGTCAATACGCCACATTCAGCAAAGGCTTGTTCTTTAAATGGCACGGTCACATTCATACCGACACCACCTTGGGCAAAAAAGTCCTGCACGCTGTCACGAAAACCATCCAGTGGTGCAAGGCGTTTGCTGTATTGCAGTTGAATGCCGGTTTTGTCTGCAAAAGCATGATGCAGTTCAGGAGAGCGAGATTGTTCAATTGGGTTGCCAATCACGGCAAATTGTTTGCGCATGTGCCAAAATCCAGATGCTGAAATGCAGACCAATATACGTGAAATTGGGCGTGGACTGAAGCGTTGCACAGAATAAAAACCTGTGGCTATCACTGCTGTGAAAGCGCTAAAATTTTAGCTGGAAGATAAAAGCGTGGAAGGGTTAAGGATTACAAATGGCGAGCACTGTTTCCAAAACTAAAATTGCTGCAGTCACAAACATAGCAATGCCAGCCAAAATACTGCTGCTAATGGCTAAGCCGTCTGATAGATGACTTTCAAAGATAAAAGTCATGCAAATTGAGCCAACTAAAATGGCAAAGGTAGACCAAAATAAAATAATTTTAGGTTTGGTGAATGTGTGCAGCATGGATATCTCCTGACAGATGTGGCGCAGTTTGTCATGTTGCTTTGACAGTTTGATGAATAAGCTTGCGATGCAGTCCGTTTGAATGATGAATTTTTTATTCATGTCTGGTTGCATCGTAGAGTCGCGTGCGCAGTCACATCGTCTATTAAAGTCCATCCGCAACATCATGACAGTTAATTGATGCTGTGCATATTTATTGATTTGAAAATAAGCGATAAAGTTTGTAAGCAAAAAAGCGATTCGTGGAGGAATCGCTTTTTTAGAAGTTGAATGTGATCTTTTCTACAGTGAGCTGGCTTCGAGATTTAACCAGTCGCGAGGTTTTAAATAGTAGTCAGTGAGTTTTTTCTCTGCTGAATCTTCCGCCCATTCAGGACGATACGACCAGCCTGCCAAGTTCGGTAAACTCACTAAAATTGACTCAATCCGTCCACCTGTTTGTAAACCAAATAAGGTGCCACGGTCATAGACTAGATTGTATTCAACATAACGCCCGCGACGGTAAAGCTGAAACTCGCGTTGTGCTTCAGTATAGGCTTTGTCACGGTTACGTTCAAAAATTGGCAGAATCGCTTCCAAATAACCATTGCCAACAGCCTGAATATAGTTAAAACAGGTTTCAAAGTCCCATTGATTCAAGTCATCAAAAAATAAGCCACCGACACCACGTTGTTCATCACGGTGCTTTAAATAAAAGTAGTCATCACACCATTTTTTATGTTCTGCGTAAACCTTTTCACCAAAAGGGGCACACAAATCATGTGCAGTTTGGTGCCATGCCAAAACTTCTTCGTCATTTGGATAAAACGGTGTCAGGTCAAAACCACCACCGAACCACCAAATTGGCGGCTGTCCTTCGGGTTCAGCGACAAATAAACGCACATTGGCATGTGAAGTTGGCACATTCGGGTTTTTCGGGTGAATCACCAATGACACGCCCATCGCCTGCGCAGGTGCACCTGCAATATTCGGATGGCGTTCTGTTGCAGAGGCTGGTAGTTTGGATATGTTGATGTGTGAGAACATCACCCCGCCTTTTTCAATCACCGTACCGTTTTGTAAGACACGGGAACGACCACCGCCACCTTCAGGACGTTGCCAGTCATCAATTTCAAACTGTGCGTTTCCGCCACCTGCTTGTTCTTGTTGTTCTAAAGCCGCACAAATTCGCGCCTGTAAATCGAGAAGAAATTCACGTACCCGCTGAATATCCGCGTGAGTAGGATGCGACATGGCCACCTCAGCATAAAAATAAAATGGCTTACATCAAAACATAAAAGCCTCTAAAAATTAAGCGCTTTGTCTGAATTGTCTTAGCAAACTATTCTGTGAATGAGGTAAATAGAGCATTTTATCCAGAGTATTCCGAGCAAAAGACTAGGTTGATTTCCACTTACAAGCTCAGCACAATAGTTTGCAGGCCAAAGCAAATTTTGCAGGGCGCTAATTCACTGGATGAGGCAGATGGGATGACACAGCAGGCAAATTCTTTAATTCAAAAATACAATGTGCCTGGACCACGTTATACCAGTTATCCAACCGTACCTTATTGGGATGATGCTACTTTTTCAGCCGAGGCATGGCAGCAGACGCTGAAGCGTTCTTTTGATGAATCTAATGCCAGCGAAGGCATTAGTCTGTATATTCATTTGCCATTTTGCGAAAGTCTATGCACTTTTTGTGGCTGTCATAAACGTGTCACCAAACGCCATGAAGTTGAACAGCCATACATTCAGGCGTTATTAAAAGAGTGGGACTTATATTGCCAATTGCTCGAAAGCACTCCCATCATTAAAGAAATTCACTTGGGCGGTGGCACACCAACTTTCTTTTCTGTCGAACATTTGACGCAGCTCATTCAAGGCATTCTGGCAAAAGCCAAAGTGGCAGAACAGCACGAATTTAGTTTTGAAGGTCATCCCAATAACACCACCCGCGAACATTTACAGGCCTTATATGACTTGGGTTTTCGTCGGGTCAGTTATGGCGTGCAGGATTATAATGAAAAAGTGCAGCGCGCCATTCATCGGATGCAGCCTTTTGAGCATGTGCAACGTGTGACCGAGTGGGCGCGTGAAATTGGCTATGATTCTATTTCACATGATTTGGTTTTTGGTTTGCCCTTTCAAAATCTAGACGATGTACTGAATACCATTGAGCAGACCCAACGTTTAATGCCAGACCGTTTGGCATTTTACAGTTATGCGCATGTGCCATGGATTAAAGGCAATGGGCAGCGTGGTTTTAAAGATGAAGATGTACCTAAAGATGAATTAAAACGTCAGTGCTATGAAGAAGGCAAACAGCGTCTTTTGGCCTATGGTTATCATGAAATTGGGATGGATCACTTTGCCTTAGAACGTGATGGTATGTATCAGTCGTTTAAAAATGGTACCTTGCACCGTAATTTTATGGGCTATACCGCATCTAAAACGCAGCTTATGATTGGCTTGGGTGTTTCATCTATTAGCGACAGTTGGTATAGCTTTGCGCAAAATGAAAAAAGCATTGAAGACTATTATGCCCGTTTAGCCTGCAATGAAATTCCTGTGTTTAAAGGGCATGTGCTGGATCGGGAAGATTTGGTAATACGTCAGCATATTTTAAATTTAATGTGCAGCTTTGAAACGTCGTGGGCCAGTCCAGAATTGGCATTTCCTGAAATTGAGCAAGTGCTGCAACAGTTACAGGAAATGCAGGAAGATGAATTACTGCTCATTCAAGATCAGCACATTCAGATTTTGGAAAAAGGTAAACCTTTTGTGCGCAATATTTGTATGGCCTTTGATTTGCGTTTAAAACGCCGTATGCCGAATAATCGTATTTTTTCGATGACGATTTAAGTAAGTTGAGTAGAAATTATTTAATTCAAAAATTAAAAGGTGACTCAGAAGTCACCTTTATCATACATGTGCGCCATGCGTTCGTGTTTGGTTTGCAAATATTCTTCATTGAATGGATTTAGACCCACAGTTAAAGGCACACGGTCTACCACCGTAATCCCTTGTTCCTGTAATGCTTGAATTTTCAAAGGGTTGTTGGTGATTAAGCGCACAGCTTTAACCTGCAAATGATCTAGCATAATGCTGCACATATCATAGCGACGTGCATCGGCAGGTAAATTCAGCATTAAATTGGCATCCACCGTGTCATGTCCTTGATCTTGCAGGGCATAAGCACGAATTTTATTGGTCAAGCCAATCCCGCGACCTTCTTGGCGTAAATATAAAATCACACCTTGTCCTGCGTCATTAATCAGACGTTGAGTGGCTTGAAGCTGTGGGCCACAGTCGCATTTTAAAGACGCGAAAGCATCGCCAGTTAAACATTCTGAGTGAATCCGTACCAGAACGGGCTGGGTTGGCGCAGTGTCCAAACCTTTGGATAATGCCACGTGTTCTTCGCCAGTTTCAGGATCTTGAAATACCGTAATGTTGAATTCACCAAATGCGGTCGGTAATCGTGAGGTTGCGACAAACTTAATCGGCACTGTTTAACTCGTGAAATAGTCGATAAATTGTTTAAAGTATAGCGTAATGCTCAGACATTAGTAGAATAGCGAACACGAATTTATACAGAAGATTTTCTTTTTTGTATAAAGCGCACGATAATGGTTGATAAATAGTTAGATTATTCAGGATAATCTACCCACCCAACGTGTGCCCAACTGAAATCACTGCTCAAAACTACATCGCTAGAAATGTGGCTGATTGAAGGTAATACCATTCGGTTATATGATCGAGTAATTCCCATTGACCTCGCTTAGGATTTGCCAGGCTTTAGAAGGCTTTGCCACATATGCTGTATACAGAAATTCCAACTCAACGCCCTGTAACACCATTGCTCGATGAGATTGACCATCCGCAGCAATTACGTTTACTCGCGCAAAGCCAGCTTCCACAAGTGGCGGATGAGTTACGTCAATTCATTTTGTATGCCGCAGGTCAAAGTGGAGGACACTTTGGCGCAAACTTAGGCGTGATCGAACTGACCGTTGCGCTGCATTATTGCTTTAATACCCCACACGATCGCTTAATTTGGGATGTCGGTCATCAGGCTTATCCGCATAAAGCCCTAACAGGACGCCGCGAGCAACTCACCACCATTCGCGCCAAAGATGGTTTGGCTGCATTCCCTGCGCGTGAAGAATCTATCTTCGATACCTTTGGTGTGGGTCACTCCTCAACAGCAATTTCTGCAGGATTGGGGATGGCGTTGGCACGACGTTATCAACAAAACCCGTGTGAAGTTGTTGCCATTATTGGCGATGGTGCTATGACAGCAGGTATGGCTTTTGAAGCCATGAATGATGCAGTGGCTCACCAAGCCGATATGATGGTGGTGCTGAATGACAACGATATGTCAATTTCATGCAGCACAGGCGGCTTTGCTAAACATCTTGCTGCCATTTGGGAACGTGGTGAATCGGTTTATGTCAGTGAAACTGGCGAAGCTTACGTGCAGCCACATCCGAAATGGACGTATAACTCGCGTTTACACTGTGCTGCCACTGAAGCTGCAGACAATTTATTTAAAGCGATTGGGTTTGATTATTTCGGCCCTTTCGATGGACATGATGTTGAACAACTCACACACGTATTCAATGCGCTGAAAAAACGTAAAGGCCCACGTTTAATTCACGTTTATACCAAAAAAGGCAAAGGCTTTGCGCCTGCAGAAGCCGATCAAATTAAATATCACGCGATTACTAAAATCCATGCCAAAGCTGCGCCTGTTGTAGCACCAAAATATTCCGATGTATTTGGACAGTGGTTATGTGATCAGGCAGAACAAGATTCACGATTATTGGCAATTACGCCAGCCATGTGCGAAGGTTCGGGCATGGTGCAATTTGCCAAACAATTCCCAGAACGCTATTTTGATGTCGCGATTGCCGAACAGCATGCGGTGACTTTGGCTGCGGGTATGGCCTGTGAAGGTTTGAAGCCTGTGGTGGCGATTTACTCTACCTTCTTGCAGCGTGGTTATGACCAACTGATTCATGATGTCGCTTTGCAAAATCTGGATGTTACTTTTGGTATCGACCGTGCAGGTTTGGTGGGTGAAGATGGCCCGACCCATGCAGGTGCTTACGACTATGCCTATATGCGTACCGTACCGAATATCGTGATTATGGCACCAAAAGACGAAAATGAATGTCGTCAAATGCTGCACACGGCTTATTTATATAACGGCCCTGCAGCAGTGCGTTATCCACGCGGGCATGGTTTAGGTGTCGAAATTCAGCAGCAGATGACTGCAATTCCATTAGGACAAGCTGAAATTGTGGCGCAGTTCAATCCACAATATGATGACTATATTTCAGTGCTGGCTTTTGGTAGCCGTGTGCAAGCGGCAGTTGAAGCGGCTGAAGCGTTTGCTCAGCAGCACGATGTCGCAGTACGTGTGGTGAATATGCGTTTTGTGAAGCCATTGGATGAAAAGCTGTTAGCTGAGATTGCAGATAACACTGCATTATTCGTCACTGTAGAAGAGCATGCGATTATGGGTGGTGCAGGCAGTGCTGTGAGTGAATACTTGGCGAAGGCACAAATTGTTAAACCAATTATTCATTTAGGTTTAGAAGATAGCTTTATGCAACAGGCGACACATGGTCAAATGCTGCAACAGGCAGGTTTAGATGCACAAGGCATTGAAAAATCAATGCAAAATGCTTGGCAAATACTGCATCAATCTATATTGAATTAATTTTTAGCAACACTTCTTCCCCAAAAGCCTCAATATTTGCTAAAATATTGGGGCTTTCATGCATTATTCTTTATCAATCTCTTCAAATTTGTAGTGGGTGTTCAATGGAACCTATGGTGGTGATGGCTGCGCGTGCGGCTCAAACAGTTGGTCAAGAGCTTTTAAAAGCGCATCAGAATCGTCATAAACTCGATCTACAAGTCGAAGAAAAAGGCATTGATGGTCCTGTAACGCGCGTAGATCGTTACCTCGAGCAATTGACCATTGATACTTTACGTAAAAGTTATAAAAATCACAGCTTCTTGGGCGAAGAATTTGGTATGCAGGAAGGTAAAGGTCACGATGCCGACTGGTGCTGGGTGATTGATCCTTTGGATGGCACTTTAAACTTTGTTCACGGTTTCCCTCATTTTTGTATTTCGATTGCAGTGCAACACAAAGGTGTGACACAGCACGGTGTTATTTACGATCCTGTGAAAGATGAATTGTTCTCTGCGAGCCGTGGCCGTGGTGCGATGATGAATCAACGTCGTATTCGCGTAAATGTAAAAGACAGTTTAGACAACACCTTCTTGGCAGTGGGTCATGCTTATCGTGCTAAGCGCGATGGCGAAATTGTTTCTTATGCCAAAAACCATTTTGAAAGTTTATTGAATGTGACAGAAGCAGGCGCTCAATACCGCCGTGCAGGTTCTGCTGCATTAGACTTGGCTTATTTGGCTGCAGGTCGTTTAGATGGTTATTTTGAACTTGGCTTAAAACCGTGGGATATTGCTGCGGGTGAGTTAATTGTGAAAGAAGCGGGCGGTACTGTGGTCGATGCACGTGGTGGCAGCGACTCTATGGAAAATGGGCAAGTTTTGGCATGTTCAATGAAAATGTTAAAACCACTTATGAAAGCCGTTGTACCTGCTTGGGGTGAAGCGGCTAAATAATCAGATCACACGATCTACGCCATCGCAAAAATGATTAAAGCTCTCTATCTTGAGGGCTTTTCTTTTATCGACTGGTCTAAAATAGCTAATTTAAGACCCATTTTGATTGTGGGTATACTCGCTAAAAAGCAGGATATATCACGGTTTACACAAAAAAATGCAAAAGTAGATTAAATAAGGTGACTTTTAAAATAATCCTGCTATAATCCGCCCACGCACTTAATTTCTGTTCATTACCTGAACATTTCTCTTCTAATCATTGTGTATGCGCGTGCGGTCCAAAGAGAGGACGATATCTCGCGCCCCAATCGCTAAAGCGATTCCTTCAGGTTAAGCCGTAATCATGCGTGCGTTATATCACATCGTCGTTACTCGGATCGCCGCTGAATCTTAAATTGTCAGCGATAATTGCTGTACCGCTTTTTGCCGATGTCCATCTGACTTTATTTTAATGGAGCACCCATTTTCAGGGTGAAAATCTCTATGAGCAAAACTTTTGCTGATTTTTCTTTACACGAATCTTTACAACAAGCTTTAGAAGGCTTGAACTTTACTACGCCGACTCCTGTTCAAGAACAATCGATTCCAGCGGCACTTGAAGGTAAAGACTTATTGGTGTCTAGCCAAACAGGTTCTGGTAAAACTGCTGCGTTCTTACTCCCAACTTTAAACGCGCTTGCTAACCAAGATACTTTCGTTCCTTTTAAAGAACGTATGAAAGCCATTACTCAGCCATCTATTTTGGTACTTTGCCCAACACGTGAGTTGGCACAACAAGTCAGCCAAGATGCGATTGCATTTGTACGTCATATGAAAGGTGTGCGTATTGCAGCAATCATGGGTGGTATGCCTTTTGGTAAGCAAATCCAACAATTAAAAGGTGCACAAGTGGTTGTAGCGACTCCAGGTCGTTTACTTGACTTGGTGAACCGTCGTCAAATTAAGCTCGATAAAGTTGATGCTCTAATTGTAGACGAAGCTGACCGTATGCTTGACTTAGGTTTCTCTGAAGACCTAGAAGCCATTAGCGACTTGGCTGCTAACCGTAAACAAACACTAATGTTCTCTGCTACTTTTGCAAGCCGTATTATCACACTTGCAGAACGTATGATGAATGAACCTGTGCGTATTGCAATTGAAACAGGTCACTCAACCAACATGGACATCACCCAGACTTTACACTGGACAGATGGCTTTGAGCACAAGAAAAAATTATTGTCACACTGGTTGTCTGATGAAGGTGTAGACCAAGCGGTTGTATTCGCATCGACTCAAGAAGATACCGACATGCTGGCTGAAGAATTGGCTGAAGCAGGTCACTCGGTGGTTGCGCTACACGGTGCAATGCCACAGACCGTACGTAACCGTCGTTTACGTAGCATTCGTGAAGGTCGTGCAAAAATTTTGGTTGCAACTGACGTTGCAGCACGTGGTTTAGACGTACCAACGATTTCTCACGTGATCAACTTTGGTTTACCAATGAAAAATGAAGACTATGTACACCGTATTGGTCGTACAGGTCGTGCGGGTCGTACCGGTAATGCCATTACTTTGGCAACTTACCGTGAGCGTGGCAAAATCCGTGCTTTGGAAGATTTCTTGGATGCACGTTTAAGCGTTTCAGAAATTGAAGGCTTAGAGCCATCTCCACCTCCAGCACGTTCTGGTCGTGACGGTGGTCGTGGTCGTCGTGATGGCGGTCGCGGTGGTCGTGGCGGTTTTGGTGGCGGTCGTCGTTTTGAAGGCGAAAGCAACTTTAAACGTCGTGAAGGCGGTGATGAACGTCCACGTCGCAGCTTTGATGACAAACCACGTGGTGAACGTCCTGCATTTGGTGAAGATCGTCCGCGTCGTGAGTTCAACTCAGACCGTCCACGCCGTGAAGGTGGTTTCGGTGACCGTCCACAACGTTCATTTGAAGATCGTCCGCGTCGCGAGTTCAACTCAGACCGTCCGCGCCGTGAAGGTGGTTTCGGTGATCGTCCACAGCGTTCATTTGATGACCGTCCACGTCGTGAATTTAATTCAGACCGTCCGCGTCGCGAAGGTGGCTTCAACGATAAGCCGCGTTTTGATGCGAATGATGACAACCGTGGCAACCGCGTAGACTACAAACCACGTCGTGAAGGTAGCTTCGGTGATCGTCCAAAACGTGATTTTGGTGATCGTCGTGAAGGTGGTTTTGGTGACCGTCAACCACGTTCGTTTGATGATCGTCCTAAGCGTTCTTTTGGTGGTGAAGATCGTCCACGTCGCGAGTTCAATTCAGATCGTCCACGCCGTGAAGGTGGTTTTGATCGCCCACGTCGTAAATTTAACGACTAAGATCGCGATAGCAATTTGTATAAAGAAAAACCAGTGCTCAGCACTGGTTTTTTTATGTTAAATATTTTTGTTTTAGATAAATAAAATGTATAATAAGTCACGTTTTTAACTCTATTTGCTAATTATGAACATCAATAGCTTACGATTGCTCATGCAGACGAGAGAGGGAATGATGCCGTATATTGGTTTAGCACTCATCTTATGCAATTTAATGTATTATATTATTTCTTCTTACTTTTAAATTGTTGCTGTCCTAAAAGTGATTTAAATAACAATAATAAGACTGCTTGAACAATACGTGCACAGTTTTTAAAAATTTGCTAGATAACATTTTGCGCTTCAATCCTTTATAGTATGCGTGCTGAAAAAATGCAGGAAGACCCTCAGCTATGAATAATCCAATGCCTCAACATGAGCCGTCATTGATTGAAGTCAATGAACTGAGCTTTAAACGAGGGAAACGTGTCATTTTCGAAAATGTCAGTTTAAAGATTCGCCGTGGTCAAATTACTGCCATTATGGGACCTTCAGGTACTGGTAAAACCACGTTATTACGTTTGATTGGTGGTCAGTTGACTCCCGATCATGGTGATATTTTTCTGGATGGAAAAAATCTTGCGCAAATGTCGCGTCAGGAGTTATTTGCTGCGCGCGCACGTATGGGCATGTTATTCCAAAGCGGTGCGTTATTTACCGATATGAGCGTATATGAAAACGTCGCGTTTCCATTGCGTGCACATACCCAGTTGCCTGAACATTTAATTGCAGAATTGGTGGCTTTAAAACTTGAAGCAGTCGGTTTGCGTGGTACAGAACAACTTATGCCTGCAGAACTCTCAGGCGGGATGAACCGTCGCGTGGCATTGGCACGTGCGATTGCGTTAGACCCTGAATTGATCATGTACGATGAGCCGTTTGCAGGGCAAGACCCGATTGTAAAAGGTGTGTTGACCCGTTTAATCCGTTCCTTGCGTGAAGCGTTGGATTTAACCACCATCATCGTCTCGCATGATGTTGGTGAAACTTTATCAATTGCCGACTACATTTATATTATCGCGGAAGGCGTGATTCAGGGCGAAGGTACACCTGCAGAATTAAAACAGCATGAATCGGCATTTGTACGTCAGTTCTTAACAGGCGCTGCCGAAGGGCCAGTCGATTATCAATTTAGCCATCGGGCTTATTTAAGTGATGAGGTGCGTTCATGAATGCTATTGCCGCATTAGGTCAACGCGTCATTGAGCGTGTTCGTGGCATTGGTGTCGCCACCCAAATGTTGTTGCAAATTCTATTTTCCATGCCAACCCTGCTTGGGGTGAAGCTGTTCCTGTACCAAATGTACCGTGTTGGCGTGATGTCGTTATTGATTATTGCGGTGTCGGGTTTATTTATTGGTTTGGTCTTGGGCTTACAAGGCTACTCTATTTTGGTCAATATCGGTTCAGAAGCCATGTTAGGCACCATGGTGTCTTTGACTTTATTGCGTGAGTTGGCGCCTGTCGTGGCTGCACTGTTATTTGCAGGACGTGCAGGCTCTGCCTTAACTGCAGAAATTGGTCTGATGAAAGCCACAGAACAATTGGCCAGTATGGAAATGATTGGGGTAGACCCACTCAAGCGTATTGTGTCACCACGTTTATGGGCAGGAATTGTCAGCCTGCCAATGCTCTCCATTATTTTTGCTGCGATTGGCATTATGGGCGGCAAAATGGTTGGGGTCGATTTTCTAGGTGTCGATGAAGGCTCTTTCTGGGGCGGTATGCAAAGCAGCGTGCAGTTCTATAAAGATATTTTTAACGGCACAATTATTAAAAGTTTTGTTTTTGCATTAATTTGTACTTGGATTGCAGTATATCAAGGCTATGCCTGTGTCCCAACATCGGAAGGCATTGCGACGTCAACCACACGAACCGTGGTGTATTCTTCATTATGTGTTTTAGGTTTTGATTTTGTGTTGACTGCGGTCATGTTCGGAGGTGTTTAATGAAATCACGTACAAGTGAGCTGGCCGTAGGTGTATTTGTCATTTTGACAGGCATTGCATTATTTTTCTTGGCTATGAAAGTCAGTGGATTGGTGGGTACCAATTTGCGCGACAGTTACAATATGACCGCAACTTTTGACAACGTGAATGGTTTAAAACCACGCGCCAAAGTCACTATGAGCGGTGTCACCATTGGTCGCGTCAATGATATTACTTTAGACCCTGTATCGCGTTTGGCTACAGTTGAATTTGAACTAGATGGCAAGTTGACCAGTTTTAATCCTGAACAACTAAAAACAGTGCAAAATTATGCGCTTGAAGAATTGCGCTACAGTGCAGAATACCAAGAAGCAAATCCTCAGCAACAAAAAGAAATGGAACAACAACTGTTGGGTAACATGAAATCCATCACCAGTATTGATGAAGATGCTTACATAATGGTAGCAACCAATGGTTTATTGGGTGAGAAATATCTCAAAGTGGTTCCAGGTGGTGGTTTGAACTTTGTGAAGCGTGGCGAAAGTATTGCCAACACGCAAGGCACCATGGATTTAGAAGATTTAATCAGTAAGTTTATTACTGGCGGTGCAGCGAAAACATCCAACGCAGCGTCAGACGCAGATAAAGACACAGCGACAGCTGAAACAACAGATGCAGAAGTGTCATTTGTTGAGTAATGAAGGAGATTGTCCGTGAAAACACTTTTAAAGCAAACTCTGGCGGTAAGTGTACTTTCAACCATGTTGGCAGGAACTGCATTTGCTGCACCTGCAGAAGCGCCACCAGCTTTTGTGAAAAAAGTTGCCGATAGCTTGATTGCACGTTTAAAAGCAGATCATGCTAAATTGCAGAACAATCCAGCATTGGTCAAAACGATTGTGCGTCAAAACCTTGATCCGTATGTAGATGCGCAAGCATTTACCCGTATTGTGATGGGTACTTATGCGACGAATCAATACAGTTCAGCAGCACAGCGCGCGCAGTTTGAGAAAAACTTCCGTGAAACCTTAATTGAGAATTATGGCACAGCGTTTGCGAAATTTAGCAACCAAAGCTACACCATGCGTCCTTATAAGGCGACCAACAGCAAGAACCCAGTGGTGACCATTGACTTCTTGCATAATGGTGAAAAAATTCCTGTGTCATTCCAGTTGGCAGACAAAGGCAGCCAATGGAAAATCCGTAACATTAACGTGTCGGGTATTGATTTAGGTTTGCAATTCCGTAACCAGTTTGCAGCGAACGTGAAGCGTAATGGCGGCAATATTGATAAAGCCATTGCAACCTTTAAGCCAGATGCAGAAGCTGCTGTTGAAAAGAAAAAATAGGTTAGGTGTGGCGTGATTGAATTATCAAATCAGGAATTATGTGTTTCTGGAAAAATAGATTTCAGTAATGCAGAGCAATATTACCAAAAAGGTCTGCAGTTGATTCGTCAGCAGCAGTTGCCTTTGGTGGTCAATTTGGCGCAGCTAGAACACGGGAGTACTTTAGCTTTGGCCGTTTTGGTGCAATGGTTGCGTCAGACGCCTGAAGCCAAAGGCTTACAGTTTAAAGCGGTTCCTGAAAAAATGATGAAGATCATTCAAGCCTGTCATTTGCAAGATGATTTGCAGCTAATCGTCTAAAACTGAAAAAACCATCAAAAAAGCACCTTCTTGTAAGGTGCTTTTTTATTGCGTTTAGTTTCCCGCTTTATTCAAGTGAGGTAGGCTTGCAAAGCTCTCTAACCCGCTGCTAAAAGGAGAAGAAAGATTGCAAACCTTTCTAACCCGCTTCTAAAAGGAGAGAAAAGATTGCAAACCTCTCCCTAACCCTCTCCTAAACCTAAAAAGCATAGGTATCTACACAATTTCCATGTTTTGCGTTAAATTGAAGAGCATGCTCTTCAATTTTAACATCTCTCG
>NZ_NOZT01000059.1:0-20859 GCF_002412355.1 Acinetobacter sp. YT-02 | reverse complement strand
AATAGAGCAATGGGTGGAGAGAGTATCAAACCAATTCGGAAAAGAATACATGTTTACTTTTTAATGACAGCTTAATTAAACAACAATTAATTCAAAATTCACTTTCGATCAATGAAAAATATGCAGAAAAAATTGCCACCAGTGCCAATCAACATTTTTCAGATATGCTGCAAGAGTTGGATTATAGTGCACGTTTATTAGAAAAAAATTTTTATAATACACAAGTTAGAAAAGAAGAAGTAAAACGCTTAAAAAATCAATCGAATAATTTTAATAGTGTTTTATTGGTAGAGCAGAATAAACATATTTTAGCTTATGCACCTAATACATTAAAACTTAATTTTAATCAGGCTTATAGTACCATTGGTATTGATGGATCTATTGAAAAAAAGAAAACTTATATTTCA
The DNA here is from genome assembly GCF_002412355.1 of Acinetobacter sp. YT-02. Classification (NCBI taxonomy): domain Bacteria; kingdom Pseudomonadati; phylum Pseudomonadota; class Gammaproteobacteria; order Moraxellales; family Moraxellaceae; genus Acinetobacter; species Acinetobacter sp. YT-02. Next base: position 20,452 of record NZ_NOZT01000059.1, on the reverse strand, counting down.
TCTCCCTATTGGTCTATAAGTAATAATTTAATCGTCATGATGTCACAACCTATTTATAATAAAACACATCAATATTTAGGCTTAATCAGTGGTACGATTTATTTACAGGAGCAGAACTTGATTAATACCATGCTCAATACTCAGTATGATTATAAAAAAAGTTATATGTATGTGATTGATCAACATAATCGTATTATTTTTCATCCAGATAAAAAGCGAATTGGTGAAAAAATTATCAATAATACAGGTTTGGATTATATTAATAAGAATACAAAGGGATCAATTCGTTTAAAGAATAGTTTAGGTATAGATAATTTGGCGGGTTTTGCACATATTCCAAGTGTAAATTGGATTGTAGTTTCTCAGCAGCCCACAGATGATTTACTTGCACAAGCTAATACGCTGATTTTTAAAGTATCGATTGGAATCTTCATTTTTTACTTTTTCATTTTTTTATTGATTTGGTATATCTCAAGCTTTATTTCTTCACCTTTGAACCGCTTGGCACGTATGGCAAGTATGCTCAATCATGCGGACATTGAAAATAAAATTAAAGAAGTTGATCCGTGGTATTTCGAGGTTTTAAAGTTTAGAACCTCATTATTAATGAGTTCGGAAACCTTTAGTGATCGGATTGCGGAGTTAAAACATCGTGTCAATACGGACCCATTAACAGGTTTATATAACCGTCGTGGTATGCAATTATTTTTAAATGAACTGCTAGAGACTCGTACCGAATTTGCAGTATTAGCCATTGATATAGATTTTTTTAAGCAAATTAATGATCACTATGGGCATGATCAAGGTGATATGGTACTGCAAACGCTCGCCCAAATAATGCAAACTAATTTTAGGGATCATGATATTTGTTGCCGTTCTGGGGGCGAAGAGTTTTTAGTGCTGATGACGACTGCCGACCCAAGTGTGGCATATAAAGCTGCGGAGCGTTTAAGAACGACCATGCAACAAACCAATATTAATGGTATGGGTGAAATTACCATCTCAATTGGTATCGCATTTTGGTTTAAAGATGCAGAGGATATTTCTGAAGTGCTTAAACTTGCAGATAATAAATTGTATGAAGCCAAACATGCTGGGCGGAATTGCACAAAGTCTACGGCTACATGAGAATTTGGATAGATTCCTATTCAGCTAACACAGAGGCATGCGATGGAAAAAGATCAAGATCCAACGATTGTGGTTGAAGACAGTCCTGAACAAGAAAAATATGAACTTCTGAAAGAAAAGCTGAAATACAAACAAGCGGAGCGCGAAAACTCTAAAAAGATTGATCATAAACAAGTACGGCTGAATATTCAGGCCGATGCCTTGCCAAGCAAAACCTTTTTTATAATGAATGCTTTGGCAGCTATTATTGCAGGCTATGGTTTATTGTCTAATTCAGCTGCAGTGGTGATTGGTGCAATGCTGGTTGCGATGATGCTTGGTCCTATTTCAGGTATGGCTTTAGCATTTATTGATAATCGATGGTTGTTTTTTAAAACAGCATTTAAAACCTTAGTTTTAGGTGTGTCGATGATTGTCAGTATTGGCATCATTTTAGGTCTTATCAATATTAACTTACCTATCACCCATGAAATTCTGTCTAGAACTCAGCCTACCATTATGGATTTAATGATTGCACTTGCGGGTGGTGCAGCAGGGGCATTTGCAGCCGTTTCACCACGTCTGTCTGTGGCTGTTGTTGGCGTTGCAGTTGCGACTGCTTTGGTACCGCCGCTGGTTGCAAGTGGCATATTAATTGCGCATCTGGAATGGAAACATGCAGCAAATGCTCTGCTGTTGGCACTGACCAATATTGTTGCTATTCAAATTAGTTCTTCACTGGTGTTATGGGCAGCTGGTTTTAGACGCGGTTCAGATGAAGAAGTAAATAGCACAGTAATTGAATTTATTAAAAGAAATATCGTGAGTCTTTTAGTACTTTTTGCGCTGGGTATCTATTTAAGCTTTAACTTTATGATGATGTTAAATAAACAGATGTATGAACATCAGGTAGAAAGCTTGATTGAAAGTCAATTTAATCAACATAATAATTTGATTGATACGGTGCAGTTTGATCGGCGTAAAGAGATGACTTTAATTCGCGTAGTCTTGCGTGGAGATATAGCGCCAAAACCTCAACAGATTTCTGCATTGAATCAAAAATTAGCACAAGACCCACGTGGAAAACCAAGTGTGGTTCAAGTGCGCTTTATTCCTGTGCAAATTATTCAAGCCAAAGAAAGTCCTGATTTTGATATTAAGCAAGTTGAAGCCGAGCAATTGATACAACCTTAGATTCAACAATAAGAAATTGATGGTATTTACAGCTTACTTTAGATGGAGTCTTATTATTCAATAGGGCACTCATAATGTTACATATTACACCGATTTAATTTAATAGTCTCAAAAGGTTATAGTTAAGCCAATTTTAAGCTAAACCACTTAACATCGGATTTATTTCAAATCAGATTCACTATGCTTCCACGCTCTCCTTACAAAGGCACTTCTGGTTTACAAAGGATTTTGAATGCCACAGGCTATTCTTTGGCAGGCTTTAAAGCCGCCTTTCAAAATGAAGCGGCATTTCGGCAAATCATTCTGATTAATTTACTGCTGATCCCGCTCAGTTTTTTCATGCCTGTCAGTCGTGTTGAACAAGTGCTCATGATTGTGGTGTGTTTACTTGCCATCATTGTCGAACTGATTAACTCTGCTATTGAAGCCGTGGTCGATCGTGTTTCGATGGAGCAACACCCCTTGTCTAAAAATGCCAAAGATATGGGCAGTGCAGCGCAATTTGTTGCTTTGGCAATTATCACATTGACTTGGGGCGCATGCCTGATTCCTGCTTAATTCTTCAAAAAAGCATAAGACAGACTTTAAAATAGATAGTGAGTTGAGTAATCCTCATGCGGCATCAGCATTCAAAATTTTTACTTCTTCAAGCAATTTTACTCCTTCTGAGTTTGCTGATATTGCTCAATTTTTTTAGCGTTGCAGGCACGCTAGATTTACACCTAATTCAACCTTTTATAGATGCACATGCAGAATTTCCACTGCGACAAAATTGGGCATTGGCTGAATTAAATCATCGTTATGTCAAATATATCCTGATTGCAGTATATCTGAGCTATTTGCTGGCTTGGTTGCTGTCTTTCAGATTTCAAAAATTACGTGCTCGTCGTTGGGAGTTTGGCTATTTCTTTTGGATGGCGGTGATTTCAACCAGTGTGATTGCAATACTTAAATCGCAGTCGGCACATGCTTGCCCGTGGGATATGAGCATTGCCACAGCGCATGGCGTTTGGTGGGATTTAAGTGCAACGGCAGGGCATTGTTTTCCTGGTGGGCATGCCTCAAGTGGTTTTGCTTTATTGGTAGGATATTTTGTTTATCGGGTTGCTCAACCTAAACGTGCTTATTTTTTCTTAATTGCAGCATGTATTTTAGGCATGGGGATGGGCTGGGCGCAAATGATGCGCGGGGCACATTTTTTTAGTCATAATCTTTGGACAGGCTGGATTACTTGGTGTTTGAATGTGGTTGCCTATGCATTCTTGGCGCATAAATTGCACACTCAAAATCTAACTTAAAACCCGATCTTAACGCATCGGAAATTTAACCTGCACACATAAACCACCTAAACTGGCACTTTTAGAAAACTCTAAACTTGCACCTAAGCGTTGGGTGGCTTTATCTACAATAGATAAACCTAAACCACTACCAATTTCCGCATGGTTATGAATACGGTAAAAACGCTGTCGAATTTGATTGAATAGTGCGGGGTCAATGCCTGCACCACTGTCTTCAATTTGCAAAATTGCATGTTGTTCTTGCTGAAAAATAGTCACATTAATCACGCCTTGTTTGGGGGTATATTTAATCGCATTATCAATTAAATTATAAATAATGGAATGCAAAGCAGAACTTTGTCCATGAATATTCAACTCTTGGCGTTGTTCGACACCTAAATCAATATCTTTTTGCAATGCCAATTGAATAAGTTGTTCCACACAGGCAATGGTCATTTGATTTAAAGATAGGGTTTGATCGTTTTCAATTAGACTATCTGAGGCATCTTGCTTGGCTAAGCTTAATAACTGATTGACTAAATGCTGTAAACGCAAAACCCCTTGGCTTAAATTATTGAGGGCATCACTATGTGGAAATTGCTGCAATAAAATTTGTACTTGTAAATTGAGTGCAGTGAGTGGGGTACGTAATTCATGTGCAGCATCGGCAACGAACTGGCGCTGTTCCTGCTGTGCGGCAGAAATTCGCGTAAATAACTGATTCATTTCCTGAATCGTGGGTGCAAGCTCGACAGGATAATCCAACATGTGAATCGGGCTGAGATCCTGCGCTTTACGACGTGCCAATTCGCTTTTAAAGTTATTTAGTGGTTGAAAATTATGACGAATCAGCCAACCCAAAGCCAAAAGGGCAAAGGGTAAAAATATTGCATAGGGAATAAACATATTTGCCGCTAATTCTAAAGCTAAATATTGGCGCACAGAGTTTTGCTGGCTAATTTGAATCTGTAGGGTTTCTTGCGGCAAAATATAGGTATGCCACAGTCCAACTTCGGTTTGATGATTATAAAACCCTGGTTTTTCTACGGGTTGTAGCAACACATCTTGAGGGTGTAATTGTGGTGTTGCATCGGTATATGACCAAATATCGACAAATAAGTCTTCTTCACTATATCTCTGATTTAAATCGATTTGGCTTTGTGTAGGTTCTGGATGGTTTGCTGCAATGCGTTCCGCCAAACTTTGCATTTGTGCATCTAAAATTTCATTCATTTCTTCTAGGGCAATTCGATACGCTGCAAATACCAAAACGCAGCCCAACATGACACTAAAGATAGAAACATAAACAATCAGACGTTTTTGCAAAGAGTAGGATTGCATTAAATTTGCCCTAAACGGTAGCCCAAACCACGAATGGTACGAATAAAGTCCTTGCCAAGTTTGGCGCGTAAATGGTGAATATAGACTTCAATGGTGTTGCTGCTGACTTCACTGTCAAAATCATATAATTTATCTTCTAAATTACTTTTAGAGAAAATTTTATTAGGGTGGCTGACCAAAGCCATTAAAATTGCCCATTCACGATTCGACAATTCGATATATTCACCTTTGAATTTTGCCAAATGTTGTTCGGTATCTAAGACTAAATCGCCATAACTTAAAATATGTGCGGTATCGTTTACAGGATTTTGTGCGCCGCTACGTCTGAGCAGGGCATAAATTCGCGCCAGTAATTCATCAAATTCATAGGGTTTAATTAAATAATCATCTGCACCCTGATTTAAACCATCCACCCGTTGTTGCAATTGATCACGCGCAGAAATAATCAGCACGGGCAATTGTGGATGTAACTGGCGAATGTTTTTTAATACCTGCATGCCGTCCATCATGGGTAAGCCTAAGTCCAGCAACACCAACTGGATATCTTGCTGCTCTAATTGCTTTAAGCCATCAATCCCGTTGTTCACCCAAGTAACATCAAATTGCTGTAACTTGAGCAAGGTTTGGGTCGATTCGGCAATCATAAAATCATCTTCAATGATTAATATTTTAGGCATGTGATGACTCGTGCTGCGGTTGAGTGGTAGATGGGGCAGAACATTGATTCAGCATATCATTTTTCGGATCAATCACTTGGCTTTTTACATCTAGTAAGCTCAATAAACTTGGGAAAAGATTGTCCTGACTCAATGCTGTTTGGCGTTGTGCTTTTAAGCAATTCACTTGCGCAGCATTTTGTTGTTGCCAAGTTTCTGAAAACCACATCAGCATCGGTACATGAGTTTGTTGAGTGGGTGCCATAGAATACGGTGCGCCGTGTAAATATAAACCATGTTCGCCTGTCGATTCTCCATGATCAGACAAATACCAAAAACTTGTTTGATAGTTTTTTTGTTGCTCTAAAGTTTGAATCAACTGACTTAAAACATGGTCGGTATAGACAATCGAGTTGTCATAGGTATTGCGTAAGGCATCGGCACTGCACCCCTGAATCGCATTGCTGTTACACGTCGGTTGGAAGGGTTGATAAGCTGCGGTTGAGCGTTTGAAATAAGCAGGTCCATGACTGCCCATTTGGTGCAATACAATTAAATGTGAGCGCGTGTCTTTCGGGTCCAGTTGAGCAAGATAAGCCTGTAAACTGTCTACTAAAATTTCGTCTAAACATTCACCGCTGGCATCACACCATTTTTGTTTTAGTTCTGCAGGAATTTGATATTGCTGCACCCGATCACAGGCACCTTTACAGCCTGAATTGTTATCAATCCAAGTGACTTGATAACCTGCACGCTGAGCAATATCCAGTAATCCTTCACGGTGACTTGCCAGTTGTTCATCATAATTTTGGCGTGGCATCCCCGAGAACATGCACGGCACAGAAACAGCCGTGGCTGTACCACAAGAGCTGACTTGAGTGAAATTAATCACAGGCAGCTTAGAGAGTTCAGGGTTGGTATTTTTTGCGTAGCCATTCAGCGAGAAGCTTTCGGCACGTGCAGTTTCACCAACCACCAACAGCATAATTTTGGGTGCTGTGCCTGTTTGCGCACGTTGAATTAAATGTGCATCTTCACCATAGCGCAGCAGCGGCAAATTCTGTTTGGGTGCTTTCTTTTTATAATACGATAGACTAGAGGCAATCGCATTTTGTGGAGAAAGCATGCCTTTTAAATCACGATGCTCGCGGAAGATTGCAGCATAATCCACATAAAAACAGAACAATAAACCCAAAATCAGCACAATCGAAACTACACTGCCTAAAGTCTTTTGCAGTAATTGACGGGCAAAATGAGTCGGCTGAATTTTAACAGACCACACCAAGACCAATGGCAATAGTACAAACAGCACACTCCAAACCACTAAGCGTACAGACAAAAGATCACGTACTTCACGTACATCGGTTTGCAGCATATTTTGAATTTGGTCTGCGGTAATCACTACGCCCAAGCTATTAACAAAATAAGCGCTGAATCCACCGACTACAATCAAAATACTGGCTAATATTTTGGCATTCCAACGCCAGTTTAGCCATTGCAGCAACAGATGATACGCCGATACGATGACGATCACAGTTGCAATCAATAAGCCTATGGCTTTAATGCCCTGATAAGGTGTGAATTGTTGAATTTTCTCATAAAATCCATAGTTCAATACCAAGCCTAACCATAGGGCAAGCAGTAGATTGAAATAGAATAAAGAAATCGGTTTTTGCCAAAAGCGTAGTCGGGCAAAGATAGATGGAGCAAGTGGTGATTCGGGCTGCTTAGACATTGTCAATGATTCAAAAGACTTTAAGATGCTTTAGTTTAAAATTTGAAACTTAAAACTGACTTAAAATTGTGGGCTGAATCTGTTGTAGTTTTATTTGATTAACTTTGAAGATAGAAGTTTTAGAGATATAAACTTTGCATGGATAAGCTGTTCATTCATGTTATTTCTGAAGCTTGCCCTATCTCTGAACATATTTTTATCCAAAGATAGGGCAGATTTTTATACTGAGTTTTCTAGATTTTAAGCCACAGCGACATGGAACATTGAACCAATCCACGCACTGAATACCATGGCGACAATACCCCAGATCATGACACGCAATGCACCTTTCCACATACTTGCGCCACCGACATAGCTGGCAAGCGCACCCATAACCCCTAGACTGATTACACCGACCAACATCACGCCTTTGTCTAACAGATGTTCAGGTAAGAGTAAAATAGACACCAACGGGAATAATGAACCTACAGTAAATGCCAATGCCGATGAAAAAGCTGCCATAAATGGCTGCGCTGAGGTGTGTTCTAAAATACCAATTTCGTCACGGGCATGGGCATCTAGAGCATTGTGAGCAGTCAGTTGTATGGCAACTTGTTCTGCCAATTCGGCATCTAAACCACGAATCATATAAATATTGGTGAGTTCTTTTAGTTCATGCTCTGGATTGAGTTTTAATTCGCGTGCTTCCATCGCAAGGTCATTTTGTTCAATGTCTTGTTGAGATTTCACCGAAATATATTCACCTGCTGCCATAGAAGCAGCGCCCGAAATTAAGCCTGCAATACAGGTAATTAACAATGTTTGAGAAGATGCACCACTGGCTGCCATCCCCACGACCAAACTGGTCACAGAAATGATCCCATCGTTCGCACCCAATACTGCAGCACGTAACCATCCAGACCGTTCAATATAGTGTTTTTCGAGGTGGTAAGAATGTGGCATAGATCAAACTCTCTTGTTATTCAATTTTCGTTTATTGATGTGTGATATAGCATAAATCATTCTAAAAAATTTATCGTTTAAAAATGAGAGGTATTTCACAAAATAGATGAAGTCGTAATGTGGTTTTTGAGTTTGAGCTTGGAGTTTTTTATAAAATTTCCTTAAATTTCAACCTTTAAATGCCTTAAAAAATGATCAATAGCTTGTAAGATGATAAAAGAGATTGATTCAATCAGGCTTGCAAGTAAATAGGAAATATCGTGATGTCTTTTCAGAATATTGTGGTACCTGTAGTGAGCGAAGTCAGTCTAAAAACCATTCATCGGTTGGGTGCAGGGTAAAGTATGCCTAAATTATCTCGTGACTTAGTATCGCCAGACGTATTTGACTTAAAGTCATTTATTTCTCCTCGCATTAGGGGTAGATGTCGCACTTGCAGAAGTCATACGTGGACACGGTACAATTTATGATGCAGAAGTCTGTGATGCTGCGGTTCGTTTAATTAATGAAAAAGGGTATGAATTACCGCGCTAAAATATGCGTAATGAATAGTGCTAAAACTTGATTGTTGTGCAGTTTATCGGAGAGATTCTTAAAAAGTGTTAAATTTATCTCGTAAATTGTTTAGAATATCTATCAATTCAAATTGTGTTTATATATAATACGCTCCCATAAAGTAACAGATATTCCAAGTTTCCCCCCACACTTCCCCAAAGTGTGAGTTTTTTTATGCTATGTATTAAAAAGATAGGGATGTAGATTTCCTAAGTTAAATTTAAGCTGACAGATACAACAATGGTTTCTAACAAGTGGATAACTGTCAGGTCTTGTTTGAATGGGGGAAGCTTAATTCCAAATCACTTCCCCAATTCAATATCTTTCAAAATCACACAATCTGCCTGTTCATCGCCAGAGCAATGATCTGCAGAGCTTTGCAACCAGTTCGCCATTTCCTGTAATTGCGTAATCTTCTGTTTTAAGGTTTCAATATGTTTAAGCGTGAGTTGCTTCACTTCTGCACTTTGTCGGTCAGCATTTTTCCATAAACCTAGCAATTCTTTCATTTGCTCAGAAGAAAACCCCAAATCCCGTGCATGCTTAATAAAAGACAAAGTTTTTAAATCTTGCTCAGAATAAATCCGATAACCCGAAGCAGAGCGTTTGGCGGTATCCAGTAAACCAATTTGCTCATAATAACGAATCATTTTGCTGGAAATACCCGATAGCTTAGAGGCTTGACCAATATTCATGTGACTTCTCTCATAAAAAGGGCGTAGAGCAATCTTCTAAACCCTTTTGTATGTTGCATTTAAATCTGTGCTGCTTGGAAATATTTTAAACGGAGCGCATTACCCAATACAAACACTGAAGATAATGCCATCGCGCCCGCAGCAAAAATAGGCGAGAGCAAAATACCTGCAAACGGGTATAGCACGCCTGCAGCAATTGGAATCAAGGCAATATTATAAATAAATGCCCAAAACAGATTTTGACGAATATTGCGGATAGTGGCTTTACTCAAAGCAATTGCATTGGGCACACCTTGTAAATTGCCCGACATCAATACAACTTCGGCTGCTTCAATCGCAACATCTGTACCTGTACCAATCGCAATTCCAACATCGGCTTGTGCCAAAGCAGGGGCATCATTAATACCATCACCCACAAAAGCCACACGTCCAAATTGCTGTTGTAATTCACGTACAACATCGACCTTGCCTTCAGGTAAAACCTCGGCCACCACATGATCAATCTGTAAACGTGCAGCAATTGCCTGAGCCGTATGTCGGTTATCTCCCGTAATCATCGCCACTTTTAAACCCAGTTGATGCAACGCCGCAATAGCAGCAAAAGTCGTGTCTTTAATTGGGTCTGCAACGGCAACAATGGCTGCCAGTTGTTGATCAATCGCCATATAAATTGGTGTTTTGCCTTCTTGTCCTAAACGTGCAGCTTCTGCATTAAAAGCGCTAACATCTAGCCCAATTTGTTGCATATAACGGTCTGCACCAATCTGAATACGTTGACCATTCACCAGTGCTTCAATACCTGAACCTGTGATGCTGTCAAATTCGGTAACAGGCAGTAAACTGACTTGCTTTTCTGTTGCAGCTTGCACAATCGCCAATGCAATGGGATGCTCAGATTTCGCTTCTACCGATGCCAAAAGTGCAAAGACCTGATCTGCATCAAAACCCGATTGCACATGAAAATCGGTTAATGTTGGTTTGCCTTCGGTGAGCGTTCCTGTTTTATCCACCGCGACCACTTTAACATCTTGCAAAAGCTGCAAAGCTTCGCCTTTACGAAACAGCACGCCCATTTCTGCGCCACGACCTGTTCCCACCATAATTGAAGTCGGTGTGGCTAAACCCATCGCACATGGGCAGGCAATAATTAGAACAGCGACTGCATTGACTAAACCAAAGGTTAGGGTAGGTTCTGGGCCAAAAATAAACCACACAATAAAAGTAAGTGCAGCCAATAACATCACGGCAGGTACAAACCACATGGTCACTTTATCCACCAAGGCTTGAATAGGTAATTTAGAGCCTTGCGCTTGTTCGACCATACGAATAATTTGCGCCAACACCGAAGCTTCACCAATGGCAGTAGCACGAATATTTAGTGTGCCATTTTGGTTGATGGTACCGCCTACAACTTGATTGCCCACTTGTTTTGCCACAGGAACAGGTTCACCTGTAATCATCGATTCATCTATATAACTATGACCTTCGACTACTTCACCATCTACAGGAATACGTTCACCCGGGCGGATTTCGACAATGGTATTGGAACTGACTTCTGCCACAGGTACTTCAATGATTTGACCATCTCGATGAATACGCGCAGTTTTGGCTTGCATACCAATTAAATGCTGAATGGCTTGTGAAGTGCGACCTTTGGCTTTGGCTTCGAAATAGCGCCCTAGCAAAATTAAACTGACAATCACTGCCGCAGCTTCATAATAAACATGCACTGTGCCTTCTGGTAAAAGCTGTGGCATAAATGTCGCTACCAATGAAAAACTGTATGCAGCCAAAGTTCCCACAGCCACCAAAGAGTTCATATCAGGCGCAAAACGTAACAGCGCTGGAATCCCTTTTTGATAAAAACGACGTCCTGGTAACAGCAGCACCAATGTGGTTAAAGCAAATTGAATCAACCAACTTTGTTGTTGCCCAATATTGTGCATCACCCACATGTGAAAGGCGGGAATCATGTGTGAGCCCATTTCCAGAATAAATACAGGCAAGGCTAAAATCAGTGAAATTACTAAATCACGTTTCAGTTGTTGCTGTTCCAGATTCTTTTTATCGTGTTGTTCGTTAGAGTCGTGTTGCAGCAGTTTGGCGTCATAACCTGCTTTTTGAATCGCTCGAATCAGGTCTTGGCTAGAAACTGTGGCATTCGGTTGAATCCATGCGCGTTCAGTCGCCAAATTGACATTGGCTTGTTCTACACCAGACACTTTCTTTAAGGCTTTTTCGACACGTGCTACACACGAGGCACAGGTCATGCCATCAATAGACAGTTCTATTGGTTGAATGGCAGCTACATCAAAACCTGCACGTTGCACTGCCTTAATGAGCAGTGCACGGTCTAAAGGTTGCGATGCGTGAATCAGTGCTTTTTCTGTTGCAAGATTCACTTCAGCTTTTTCTACACCATCGACTTTTTTTAAGGCTTTTTCGACACGCCCGACACATGAGGCACAGGTCATGCCTTCTATAGACAAAGTTTCCTGATAGGGAGAGGCATTTGGGTGTTTTGCGTCCATGGTCGTCTCTATAATTTGGAGGATGTGTTTAGCATATAGATTGACACGATGGTAAGGTCAAGTAAATTTTAGCCCAAAATAGGCTTGACCTTGCCAGCATGGTAAGCTTTAAACTACAGTTCAACAAAGGCAGAAGTGTGGAGTTCGCAATGAAACTATTGATTGAAAATATGACTTGTGGCGGTTGTGCACGTGGTGTCACGGCAACCATTCAAGATGTTGATCCTGCTGCAAAAGTTGAAGTCGATTTAGCGACTAAAATTGTGACTGTGGAAAGCACTGCAACAGTAGATCAAATTACCGCTGCATTGGCAGAAGATGATTTTCCTGCACAAGTTCAATAAAACTGCATCATCTAAGAAGCTCCGAGTGAGCTTATCGTAAGGTCAATTGGTCAACTGACGAATTGACCTATTTTTTTGCCTGCCGATTTTTTTCTCGTTGTTTTTTGATGTGACCAACTGAATACATTTTGATCACGAAGATGCTAAACCAAGCCAATCAGAAGCTGAGATTTTCTAACTTCAAGCTGAGTTTCATTCATTCAGGGCTGAAATCTGCTGAATGAACTATGTGCTGTCCTCTAAAATATACTCTTCAATATTTATCGGAATAAAAATATTTTTTGGTTTTAACTTGTTGTTATTGAAATATTTATTTTAATTTTTAAATTTAAGGGATAACAGAAAAACCATCATTTTTAGATGTTTCTACTGCTTGCTTTAAATTAAGGTGAATAAAATTCACTTTAGGTTGAGGTTAAATCATTTTTATTCACTTTGTCGTTCCAGTATAAATACCCTCATTCAGAAATTTTAACTTTTTAAATTTGGGTAGTAGATCATCATGACAAAGCCATTCACCTGTTCAATTAAACGTATTCGTTTTGACGAAAACTATGAACCTGCTAACAACACGCGTTTAACCACCAATTTTGCAAATTTGGCGCGTGGTGAAAGCCGTCAGGAAAATTTACGCAGAACTTTAGCGATGATCAATAATCGTTTTAACTCGCTGGCATCTTGCGATAACCCAAAAGGTGATCGTTATTCGCTTGAAATCGACATTATTTCTGCAGAAATTGATATTGAAGGAAATGGCAAAACTTTTCCATTCATTGAAATGCTAAAAAGTACGATCACAGATCATCAAACAAATGAACGTATTGAAGGCATGATTGGCAACAGTTTTTCATCGTATGTTCGTGATTATGATTTTAGTGTGGTCTTGCCAGCATTAGGCTGCAAAGTAAATGAAAAGCCTGAAAGTTTTGGTGATTTACATGGCAAGCTTTATCAGCATTTGGTCAGTTCAGCAGTGTTCCAAGCTGAGTTTCAAAAACAACCTGTGATTTGCCTGAGCGTATCAACCACAAAAACTTATTATCGTACGACCAATGTGCATCCTGTCTTAGGCACAGAATATAAAAATGATGAATATTCACGTACCGATGACTACTTTGAAAAAATGGGTTTAACTGTGCGTTACTTCAAACCTGAAAATAGCAATGCACCGCTTGCGTTCTATTTTTCTGGTGATTTACTGCGTGATTACACAGATTTTGAGTTGATCAGTGCCATCAGTACTATGGAAAGTTTCCAGAAAATTTATCGTCCTGAAATTTATAACACCAACTCACCTGCAGGCGAGGTCTATCAGCCAAGTTTGAATTATCAGGATTATTCATTAACCCAAGTTGTATATGACCGTGTTGAGCGAGGTCAGTTGGCAGTCAAGCAGGGCAAATGGACTGAAGAAAACTTTATCAAGCCTTATCAAGATATTCTTGAACAATGGGCTGCCAAGTTCGTGCCGCTGCATGCTGCCAATCAAGAACGTGTTGCTTAACTTAAAATACAGATAGAAGATTCAAAATGGCTATTTTATTACCGACCTCAACGGCTGGCAGCTTACCTAAACCTTCGTGGCTCGCAGAACCTGAAAAGCTTTGGTCAGCGTGGAAATTAACAGGGCAAGAATTACTGGACGCAAAACAAGATGCGCTGCGTCTATCACTGCATGAACAACAGCAAGCAGAGATTGATATTGTGAGTGATGGGGAGCAAACCCGTCAGCATTTTGTCACCACCTTTATTGAACACCTTGAAGGTGTCGATTTTGAAAAACGTGAAACAGTCAAAATTCGTGATCGTTATGATGCCAGTGTCCCTTCTGTGGTGGGTGCAGTTTCTAGGCAAAAACCAGTCTTTGTTGAAGATGCCAAATTCCTGCGTTCACTGACAGATCAACCCATCAAATGGGCGTTGCCTGGTCCTATGACCATGATTGATACTTTATACGATGCGCACTACAAGAGCCGTGAAAAACTGGCGTGGGAATTTGCCAAAATCCTGAATCAGGAAGCGCGTGAACTTGAAGCAGCAGGCGTGGATATCATCCAGTTTGATGAACCTGCGTTTAATGTGTTTTTTGATGAGGTGAATGACTGGGGCGTGGCAACATTAGAGCGCGCGTTAGAAGGTTTGAAATGTGAAACAGCCGTGCATATTTGCTATGGCTATGGCATTAAAGCCAATACCGATTGGAAAAAAACACTCGGCTCAGAATGGCGTCAATACGAAGCAGTTTTCCCAAAACTACAGCAGTCTAATTTGGATATTATCTCACTGGAATGTCACAACTCACGTGTTCCGATGGATTTGCTTGAACTTATCCGTGGTAAAAAGGTGATGGTGGGTGCGATTGATGTCGCAACGAATACGATTGAAACAGCCGATGAAGTTGCAGATACATTGCGCAAAGCATTGCAATTTGTCGATGCTGACAAGTTGTACCCATCGACTAACTGTGGAATGGCACCATTGAGTCGTCAGGTTGCACGAGGCAAGTTACAGGCTTTGGCTGCTGGTACGAAGATTATTCGCCAAGAATTATCTAGTTAAGCGTTCGATCAGGCGAAGTGAATTCAAGCCAAGTGAATTTAAGTTAAGTGAATCAGGGATGCTTTTTCAGGCAAAAAGCATCCTTTGAACTTTCTAAAAAAGTTGAGTGTTGGAATACGGTGATGGTTAAAGCAACAGACTTCAAAAATGCAATGTCTTTCTTATCAAGTGCAGTCAATGTAGTGACGACAATGGGAGATGCAGGACGTCATGGTTTTACTGCATCTGCGGTATGTAGCGTGACAGATACACCGCCAACATTATTGGTGTGTATGAATAAATCATCGCGTTCACATCTCAGTTTTTTAGAGAATAAAGTGCTGTGTGTGAATGTGCTAAATGCAGAACAAGAACATCTTTCCAATGCATTTGCCTCATCAAAATTGAGTTCCGATGAGCGTTTTAAGCAGGCTGAATGGGCTGCTTTGGAAACGGGCGCTCCTATATTAAAAAATGCATTGGTCAGCTTTGATTGTGAAATTTCGCAAATTCAAGAAGTGGGGACGCATACTATTTTTATTTGCCCAATAGTTGCCATTCAAAAAAATCAACAAGATCAGGCGTTGGTTTATTTTAATCGTCA
Source organism: Acinetobacter sp. YT-02 (assembly GCF_002412355.1). NCBI lineage: Bacteria > Pseudomonadati > Pseudomonadota > Gammaproteobacteria > Moraxellales > Moraxellaceae > Acinetobacter > Acinetobacter sp. YT-02. Next base: position 4,933 of record NZ_NOZT01000059.1, on the reverse strand, counting down.
CTATCATCAAGTTGGTGAAACTGAGTTTGTTTAATTCGCTATAAAATATTGCAATATGCGATAATCAGTTTATACTTGATTTATAGCAAAATGCGATAAAATATTATGCATGTGATCACCCACGCTAGAATTATAGAGGCAATGCACAAGTGGCCACAGGCTGAAACAGCACTCGATGGTTGGTATCGAATTATTAAGGCAAATGATCCGAAAGACTTTGCCGAAATGAAGCAGTTATTTCCAGCAGTTGATAAAGTTGGAAAGTTTCATGTATTCGATATTGGTGGGAATAAGATTCGACTTATTGCTGTTGTGATGTATCAGGCAAAGCGTGTGTATATTCGTCATGTGTTATCCCATAAAGAATATGACAAAGGTCATTGGAAGGAGGATTAGTATGAACGCAATGATTAAACAGGCTGTAGATCACTGGCACTACGTTGCTCCTTTGCTGAGTAAACCAGAAAATGAAAAAGATTTTCATGCACTTGTCGAGGCTTTAGATGAGCTTTTAGATATTGTTGGTGATGATGAAACGCATCCTTTAATGGGGCTGATTCATCAACTCGGTGACTTGGTTTCTGTTTATGAAAATGAACACCTGCCTATTCCTCATGGAGATGGTCGTGCTGCTTTAGCTTTTTTGATGGCGCAACATGGATTAGGTCAATCTGACTTGGCAGAGGTTGCAACTCAATCTGTGATTTCGGAGATTTTAAGCGGCAAACGCCAGTTGAATATTCGTCATATTAAAGCGCTGTCTGAGCGGTTTAAGGTTTCTGCTGATACATTTTTCTAAACGATTTTATATTTTTTAGACATTTTATTTTTAGATATTTAAAAATAAATAGCTCCGAAGATGCCGCTGCATGTCGTTACCCTGAACCCGAAAAAGTTCAAGGCGGACGCGACGCATACTTGCTGGGTTTCCCATACGAGATGGGCATACGCTCTAAATATGCAGAACACAATCCTAAGATTTAAGTATCGGCAGGGATATAGACTCGCTGGCGAACACCTCAGAGTTAGAATTAGTATAACCCATCTCAGTTGCTTGGCAACTCATGTTCACGAATTAACTGTAAAGATAGAGCTTGTTTGCATAGCCTTTATGCAAACTTAAGTCAAAAAAACGACACTTAAGTAAGGGCTTCAACTTCTTGCAAAATGGTGCTGAGTAAACGCTCACAATGCTCATAATGCTGCAAAGATTTATTCATAGAAAGAACCTCTTGCATCAACTCTAAAGCCACCACAATAATCAGTTTGCTCGGTTCCATATTGGGCGCTTTACGACGAAACTCATCATAGCGTTCATTCAATAATTGTGCTGCACGCTCTAAATCTTCTCTTTTTTCTTCAGTTGTGGCTAAACGGAAACTATGTCCTAAAACACGTAAATCAATTGGAATTTGAACTGACATATTAACCTTCCTCGCTCACTTCGGCAGGGTGAGCAAGTTGTTGAATTTCTTGCGCATGATGATCTTGAGCTGTACCTAAAATTGCAAGACGCTGAATAATAGCTTCAACTTTGGCTTTGGCATGCTCATTTTTTTGTAACAATCTTTCACGTTCTTGTTTGAGTGTCTGAATTTCATGCTGATTCATACGCTGATCATTCAGCATTTTTTCTTTCAGAATGCGTAATTCATTGCGCTCAGCCAAAATTTCCTGAAAGCGGTTTTTCAAATCAGTACAGCTTTTTTCCAAACGACTGTAACGGTCTGCCAGTGCTGTCGCATCTTGGTTTAACTGCTGAAATTGCGCCTGAGTGCTGCTTAATTGCTCAGTCAGATTCTCAATTTCATCTTGCTTGGCAGTAATAATGCTGTTTCTTTGCACAATTTGTGCATGATGCTGTTCCTCAGCAGTTTGCTTGGCTGTGCTGAGGGCGGTATTTTCACTTTCATAATGATCAATTCGTGTTTTTAAAACACCAATATGCGCTTGTAGACGCTGTAATTCTTCTAACATATCGTGGTCGCACAGTATTGCAAACAAAGGTAATATATACGAAGTATAGAGATTGGATAAACGAATGCAAGACGATATTTCAGGTTGGTCGGAATGGTTCCGCAATTTTTCTAACATTGAAGAAATTTCAAGCCCAAGTGAGTTACATGGCTTGCTGACAGGTATAGTTTGTGTGACAAATGCACCAACTGAAACCGAGTGGCAGCAGATTTTAGAAACCCTCAATGTGCCAGAATTAGAGCCAGCCGCACTGTCACTTTTAACCGATGAATCGGAAGATGTCGCACATGCTTTGTCTGAAGATGAGTTAGATTATCTGCCGTTATTGCCAGATGATGAACATCTTTTACAAGAACGTGTGCAAGCTTTGGCAGATTGGTGTGCAGGCGTTGTGCTTGGTTTTGGTTTGGCTTCTGGGCATATTCGTTCAGATGAAATCGAACTGATTGAGCATTTACAAGATGTTGCTGCGGTTGAATTTGAAGATTCAGACAATGACGAAGAAGGCGAAGAAAGCTATCAGGAATTGTATGAATTTGTACGTTTGATTCCTGTGAGTTTATCTGTTGGGCGTAAAAAAGTACCAGTAGAAGAAAGCTCTTTATTGCAAAACTTACATGCTAAGTCGCGTCAACAAACTGCACAAACCACACAAAACGCAAGTGCTGTTGTTGAAATGTTTACGCCACACCGTCCGAGTTAATCGGGCGTTGTGTGCCTAAGTTAAGTCGGTGTAAGGTGCTTTAAGTCATTACAACAATCATATTTTCATCATTTTATATATGTAGACCGTATTTATGAAAAAACTGACTCAAGTCGAATTTAAAGAACGTCGTGATCAACTTGCAGAATTGATGGGGCCCAATAGTGTCGCAATTATTGCAACCAGTCCTGTGGCAATGCGTAATCGTGATGCAGATTATAAATATCGTGCCGACAGCAGTTTTTTCTATTTAACAGGTTTTGCTGAACCTGAAGCAGTTGCGGTGATTGAAACCTATGAATCAATTGATGAAGGTTATACCTACACGTTGTTCTGCCGTGAACGTAACCGTGAAATGGAAATCTGGAATGGTTATCGCGCAGGTTTAGAAGGTGCAATTGAGCTGTTTGAGGCAGATGAGTCTTTTGCAATTGCGCAATTAGATGCAGAAATCATCGCCAAAATTGTCAATAAAGACACGTTGTACTATCGCTTGGGGCATCAGACTGAATTTGATGTACGTGTTGTGGCATGGAACCAACAAGCTGATGCACAGCATCGTCAAGGCAATACTGCACCTGCCAAAATTGTTCAGTTAGATCGTTTGCTGGATGAAATGCGTTTGCATAAAACTGAGTCTGAATTGGAACTGATGCAAATTGCTTCAAATATTAGTGCAGAAGCACATACTCGTGCCATGCAAACAGTAAAAGCAGGCATGATGGAATATGAGCTAGAAGCTGAACTGAATTATATTTTTGGTAAAAATGGCTGCGTACCTGCCTATAACAGTATTGTCGGTGGTGGTGAAAATGCCTGCATTTTGCATTATGTCGAAAATGACAAAGTGCTTAAAGATGGCGATTTAGTCCTGATTGATGCAGCCTGTGAATATCAGTGCTATGCCTCAGATATTACCCGTACTTTTCCCGTGAATGGTCAATTCAGTCCAGAACAAAAAGCACTGTATAACATTGTATTGGATGCGCAAATTGCAGCAATTGAAGCTGTACAAATTGGTAACTCCTATAAAGAACCACACCATGTTGCGGTGCGTATTTTGGTGCAAGGTTTGCTTGATCTAGGCATTATGCAGGGCAATTTAGAAGAAATTATTGCTTCGGAAAGTTATCGCCAGTTTTATATGCACGGTACAGGGCATTGGTTGGGCATCGATGTGCATGATGTCGGCAGCTATAAACACGGTGAAGACTGGCGTGTTTATGAAGAAGGTATGGTGGTGACCGTTGAACCGGGTCTATACATTGCACCCGATGATGAAACGGTAGATGCTAAATGGCGTGGTATAGGTATCCGTATTGAAGATGATATTGTTGCGACTGCGAACGGGCCATTGAATCTGACTTCAAAAGTGGTGAAAACCGTAGAAGAGATTGAAGCATTGATGGCAAAAGCTAAATCTGCTTAATTGGGTCTAATCAAAGCTGGTCAAGTGATCAGCTTTTTTATTAGAAAGCGCGTGTAAATTTTGAGTATGTAAATAATTTTTAGTCTTTGATCCGCTTTTTTGCTTCATCATAAACAATGTTATCAGCACGCTTTCCAAGGTAATGAGCAAAATAACGACCTGATCATCTTTGACCTGATAAATAAGTCGGACACCCGCTTTTAATAATTTGATTTTATAGCAGCCAGCAAGATCACCTTTAAGCATGTTCTTTGGAATATGTGGCTGCTCAATGACTTTGGCTAATTTTTTCTTGAATTGGTCGCGGATAGCACTCGGAAGCTTTTCCCATTCTGCAGTGAAGTCCTTGTGACGTAAAAGATTATAAGTCATCTAATGTGACTTCCTCGAACATCTCTTTAGGATCATTCATGCGTTTACGGACAAGTGCCAATAGTTCAGCATCTTCTTCTGAAAGCAACGCTTTCTGTACTGGAAGCTTTCCAGTCGTTGCCACATATTCAAGAATATTGGTAAAGAAATCGGTAGGTGAGATACCTTGTTCTTTAAGGATTGAATAAGATTTTTCTTTAAGGGCTTCATCGACCCTGAAATTAACAGTAGCCATCACTTCTCTCAGTTATTGAATGTATGGAAATATTGTAATGCAATATGCATTACAAAGATAGTTTGTATAATAACCATTATGTGAGATCATTTTTATCGTTGAGCTTATTCTAAAATCAATCATCAGCCATCAATAATACTAAGTAACCCCAGTTACGGATAAGCCAAAGATTTAATCACATGAATTTTAGGCTTATTCTTTTGGCAAAGTTGATACG
>NZ_NOZT01000058.1:0-20947 GCF_002412355.1 Acinetobacter sp. YT-02 | reverse complement strand
AGTCGAGCCATTAATGATGTATCCATACCACCATATTTGGCACGCCATTTATAAAAGGTAGCATTACTCATGCCGTGTTCACGGCAAAGGGTCGCTACAGGTGTGCCAGATTCTGCCTGTTTCAAGATGGACATGATCTGACTGTCAGTAAATTTAGATGTTTTCATGCAGAATCTTCTGCTCGTATCTTAAGAGAAAATTCTACTTTTAGATCCTATTATTTTTAGGGGGGATTACCATAAGTAGAAGATGAAAATTAAAGATTAACTTTCATCTTCCAAAATTTCACGGAATATTTTTTAAATATTCCCAAGGAAAAATACCTTTATCATGCCCATCACTGAAACAGATTTGAATACCATAACCTTGATGATTTAATTCTGTCACAAATACATGTTGATCATGAGTCAGGGCTATATTTTTAATACGCTTTGAACGACAGAATGCACATGGGCAGATTTCACGTAATCGTTGGTAAGAAAAACGTGCTTGATAATCAGGCCAAATAAAGTCTATAGCCTGTGATTGCACATCAACTTTAAGTTCAGGCTTAACTGCTTGCATGGCATTCTCGAATTTGATTTAAGCTAATACGGATGGCTTTACGAACTTCGGGATCTGGATCTAATTCATGAGCTTTTAGTAAAATTTCTGCTTCTTGGCCACCAATTTCTCCTAAAGCCAGTGCAACTTCTTTACGTAAATTACTAATTTCATAAAAAAAGTTATCCGCTAATCCATCAATAGCTTTAACAGATTTTAATAAACCCAAACTACGCACGGCTGGTATTCGTACTTGCCAATACGAATCAGACATTAACTGGATGAGTTGATCTTCAAGCGCAATTAATTTTAATTTACCAACGGTCAATGCTGCTTCAATACGCAATTGCCAGTCATCAGCAGATAAACCATGCTGTAATGCGTCAATAATATTTTGTGTAGGCTGCTTACTATATGCTAAGCCCCCGGTAGCAATTCTACGTGTTTCTAAATCACTTTCCTGTTTGGCAATATGCGCCAAACTATCTAAAGCGGATTCTAACTGTAACCAGCTCAAAGTGCTGACTGCTTCACGTCGTACGAGTACATTTTCATGATGTATATTTGACAGAATTTTTTCAAATAAACTGACCACACGTAAGGGTTTCAGAGCGCGTAAAATAGCGACTTTTACTTCAACGGCATCCTCATTAAGAAATGGTGCGAGTACAGTTGCCGCCTGAGGATTTTTGACTTCACTTAAACTTTGTGTGGCTGCCTCAATCACTTTCTTTGACTCATCAGAAAGTGCATGTGCTAGCGCGAGAAGACTGGTTTCATCTTCCCACCCCTCTAAACGCTTAGCCGCTTCTTCTCGTACAATTTCAGCAGGGTCATGTGACAAAGCATGATAGAGCCAAGGCAATAACTCTTCCCGCTCTTCATCTGCAATATTCATCAATGTAATAAAACGAATTTTTTCATCATCTTGATTCAGCTGATCAAGTAAATCTAAATCATCTTCATCAAGTATTTCTAGTTGTGGGTAATTGGGATTCATGAATGATTTAACCTTCTGTAACAGCTTTTTTCGGGAGACCTAGGGGATTCAAGCGTTTTAAATTGCTTAAGTCATCATGTTTAAGCGCCTGCATACAGTATTTTTTCAGCTCCACAAATTCAGGCGTGGTCACGATTTCAATATCTCGTGGACGTGGGAAACTTAATGGGATTTCTTCAATAATTCGTCCAGGTCGATGACTCATAATCAAAACACGGTCTGATAAATAGAGTGCTTCATCAATATCGTGGGTAATAAAGAGCACTGTAGTTCTGATGTTCTGCCAAATTTCCAAAAGGAGTTGCTGCATATGGACACGCGTTTGCGCATCTAATGCTCCAAATGGCTCATCCATAAGGAGAACTTTAGGCTCATTAATCAAGACACGTGCAATTTCGACGCGTTGTTGCATCCCACCAGAAAGTTCAGCAGGAAATTTTTGCTCAAACCCTGTAAGGCCGACCAAATCAATCATTTGCTTAGCTTTTTCTAGACGTTCCTTAGTAGGTATGCCTTTCATTTTTAAGCCAAATGCAATGTTTTCGATAATACTTTTCCACGGAAATAATGTGTGGTGTTGAAAAACAAGCCCTCGATCCGGATGCGGTTGATGCACGACTTCATGATCAACTAATAAATCACCTGACGAATAACCTAGATGGCCTGCTAAAGCACCTAATAAAGTGGATTTACCGCAGCCTGAAGGTCCAAGCAAACAGATAAACTCTCCTGGTGGAATATGAATATTGACATGATCCAATGCTTGAAAACGTTGTTCGCCTTTACCTAAATGCAGGCATAAATCACGTATTGTTATTTCACCTTGCATTAAGATTTCCTCATTTGATACCAAGGCGTAAATTTATGTCCTAATCTGCGTACAATAAAGCTACTGAACATACCTAAAGCACCAATCAACAGCATACCTACAACGATGCTGCTATAGTTTTGTAGGGTAAAAGATTCCCAAGTAAAATAACCAATGCCATGTTGTCCTGAAATCATTTCAGCTGTAACAAGACAGAACCAACAGGTGCCCATCCCAATGGATAAACCCGTAATGACGTTAGGTAAAGCACCTGGAATGATGACTTCACGAATAATGGCTAAGTTGGTTGCACCTAAACTTTTTGCAGATGCAATTAAACGTGGATCAATCGCATCTACGCCATGAATGGTATTCAGTAATATTGGAAATAATGCGCCAATAAACGTAATGTAAATCATGGATGCTTCTGAAGAAGGAAAAACCAAGATGGCTAATGGAATCCATGCCACAGCAGGAATTGGTCTCAACACTTCTAAAGGTGGCATTAAGAATGCTGCAATGCTCTTAAATTGACCAATGAATAAGCCAAGTAAAACACCTACACCTGAAGCCAATAAAAAACCTACGAGCACCCTAAAAATACTTGAGCTCACATGAGCCCATGCTGTGGGTAATTGTAAAAATCGTAGGATGGCATCAACAACTGCTAATGGCGTTGGCACATGACTAAAATTAACCACACCTAAATTAATTTTATTCATTGCCAAAATTTGCCATACAACTAAACTCAGCAAGATCGCAACTGTGCCCATCAGAAGCTGATTCAGCTTCTGATGGCGCTCTGTGAGCCAACGCATCGTTGTATGCGCATTCACACGTTTAAAATTTTGTTCGGCAATGCTATTCACACCGATATCCCTCATTGTTGGCTAATCGCTATACAACGTTTTTTAGTTCACGAGCTGTTTGACAGCGTTAAAATCGTAGACTTTGCCACCTTGAGCTTTAGCCCACTGAGTTGCATCACCTTTCAGTAAAAATGCATGAATTTCACCAGCACGGTTGGTTGCAAACCAAGCTAAATTGGATAACAACTTGATATCATTTAGCGCATCTTGGTTATAAACCACACGCACAGATTTACCTGCTGATTCAATCGCTTTTAAATCCTTAAATGCGTGTTCTGGAGTTTCATAATGACGTACCTTTTCTTCACCTTTGACCCAAATTTGAGTCACGCGATGAAAGGTTTTAATCTCTTCACCTGTAAGTGCATCTTTGGACACTAATGGAGATTTGCCATAATTATTTAATGCTTGGCTGTAATCTAAGTCAGATGCTGCAAAAGCATCTTTGATATATTTGTCTTGAATAAACGTGTTGATATCAACGTTTCCGTTATTTTTACCCAGATATTGCAGTGTATCGACAGCGACTTGTGTTGCCTGCTTGTATTCAGTTTTCCACGTTAAGTCACGCGTTTGTAAGCCGAGCGGTCCATGGAATAAATAAATAACCTCAGCTGGAATACCCGTTTTCTCAGCGATGACTTCGCTGTATTTTTCAGGTTCTTTTTGTACCAGTTGATCGGCTTCTATCGTCGCTTTTAAGTAGGCTTTTATCACTTCAGGATGCTGTTCAGCATATTGCTGATTGGCTAAGACGCCATGAAATGTTGCTCCTTTGGCTTGAGAACCATCGTAAATTTTCTTAGCAACTCCCTGGTAGGCAAAGAGTTCACCAAATGGAACAAAATCCGCATGTGCATCAATCTTATTACTCTTTAAAGCAGGTCCAGCAACTTCAGGTGCCTGAGCAATAATCTGTACGTCTTTATTTGGCTCCCAGCCTTGTGCTTTTACTGCACGAAGCAATAAACCATGAGCCGTTGATGCGAACGGTACTGAAATCGTTTTACCTTTTAATTCAGCAAATGACGTCACATGAGATTGATTTGGAACCACAATAGCATTACCACTGCCTGTGGTACTACCAGAAAGCGGCGCCAAGAAAATACTGGCTTTGCCTGCTTCTTGAAAAGCGACTAAATTATTGACCGCTGGAAATTCTGCCATGACCCCTATATCTAAGCGGTCTGCAACCATTTCGCTCGTTAAGGGCGCACCAGATGTAAAGTTTTTCCATTGGATATCATATTTAACATTTTTATAATCACCCTCTTTAGGAAGGTGTTTCTCTAACAAACCTAACTCTCTAACCAATAAACCGCCTGTCGCACAGTTAATTGTCGTATCTTGTGTTCCAATCGCAATTCGAACCTTACTCACTGGTGCATCAATGCTGCTCTGCTCTTTACTCGTACAGCCTATAAGCCCAACTGTACCTAGTACCACCATGCTACTTAATAATATTTTTTTAGCTGCGAATGTAGACATTTTTTCTCTCTATTTTAATAAATACGGAATATTTACGTGGATTGCATCTGTTGGACAGTCTTTTTCACACGGCATGCAATACCAACATTCATCAAATTGCATAAAGGCTTTCTGGGTAACTGGATCAATTGCCAACAAATCCATTGGGCAAACATCTACACATACGGTACAACCTTTGTCTGCAATACATTTATCTTCATCGACTAAAACGGGTGCAACGGTGCGGTGTTGAACTTCTTTAAATATTAGGGCCATATTTTTTCCTGATTCATCTGTCAAAAGCAGTGATTTAGCGACCTGCCTTAGATTGCTTCGGCTGCTTTCAAAGGTTGATCTTTTTGAATACGTAATTGGTTATAAGAATCTTTTTCTTGTGCCTCGATTGGCACAACATAAGGTTCAACTGGTTTTTTAAAGCTAACCATGTTGTCGTTTTCATCTTTTTTAAGATGCGTATGGCAGAACCAATCGCTATTATTTGTTGCTGGAAAATCAGCACGATAGTGATACAGCCCCCAACGACTTTCAGTTCGGAATAATGAAGCGCGTGCAGCCATTTCAGCACAGTCACGAATGAAGGAGACTTCAGCTGCTCGCATAAGTTCATGTGGGTTGTTGGCTTTAATCTGCGCGATATCGTGTTTGATTTCTTCAAAACGACGTAAGCCAATTTCTATTTTTTGTCGTGTTTTAGGGGGTTGTAGATAGTCATTCACAAATCGACGTAATTTGTATTCGACTTGATCTGCTGGTAAACCTTCTTTTACTTCTAGTGGTGCATAAATTCGTGCTTTTTCAGCCTCAATGTCTGCCTGATTCAGCTCACCCGAATCAATATCTGTAACATATTCTGCGGCATTCTCACCAGCGAACCAACCATAGGTAAATGCGCCCAACATATAGTTATGAGGAACCGCAGCCATATCACCAGCGCTGTATAAGCCTTTTACAGAAGTCTCTGCTTTCTCATTGACCCAAACACCAGAAGCACTATGTCCACTACAGAAACCAATTTCTGAGATATGCATTTCCACCATATCTTTGCGGTAATCTGTGTCACGTCCTTCATGGAAACGACCGCGACTTGGACGTTCATTCGTATGTAGAATTTCTTCAATTGTTTTAATCGTTTCTTCAGCTAAATGATCCATTTTCAAGAATACAGGACCATGACCACTCTGTAATTCTTGATAAAACTCCCACATCATCTGACCACTCCAGTAGTCACACTCAATGAATCGTTCACCTTTGCTGTTTGCCGTATAACCACCTAAGGGGCCTGTTACATAGGCACATGCTGGACCGTTATAATCTTTAATTAACGGGTTGATTTGGAAGCATTCTAAGTTCGATAACTCTGCGCCAGCATGGTACGCCATGGCATAGCCATCACCTGCATTGGTTGGATTCTCATAAGTTCCCATGAGGTAACCAGAAGACGGTAAACCTAAACGTCCTGCTGCACCACAACATAAAATTGTAGCTTTGGTTTTAATGACATAGAACTCTCCCGTTCTACAGTCAAAGCCAAGTACGCCATTGATCGCACCCTGCTCATTTTTCAATAATTTGGTGGTCACGATGCGATTATTAATTTTGACTTGGACACGTTTCATTTGGCGATACAGGACTTTCTTTACATCATGCCCTTCAGGCATCGGTAATACGTAAGCACCCATATGATGAACTTTCTTTACCGCAAATTCGCCCGTCTCATCTTTTTCGAACTTGATGCCCCACTGATCTAATTGCTGAATCGTGGTAAAACTATGTTTTGCGTAAGCATAGATGGTGTTTTGATTCACAATGCCATCATTGGCAATCGTGATTTCTTTGGTGTATTGCTCGGGTGTGGCATATCCTGGGATGACTGCATTGTTTAGACCATCCATCCCCATAGAAATAGCACCACTGCGTTTCACATTAGCTTTTTCAATCAGTAAAACACTTAAATTGGGATTCGCTTGTTTCGCTTTAATTGCTGCCATTGGACCTGCGGTGCCGCCACCGATCACTACAATGTCATACTCTAAATATTTGGTATCCATAAGATTCCTTTTGCTTTTTTCTAGCTGCATTAACGGAAAATGCGTAATTGGTACTGGAAACTTTCACCTGAGAAATACAGGTATTCATAATCAATAGGTTGGTTTTTTGCATCGTGCGTTAAACGTTCAACATGTAAAATAGGTGTGTTCACATCTACCGCAAGTAGTTGTGCAAGCTCATCATCAGCTTGAATGGCATCAATATTTAAATCGGCATAACCAAGTGGAATAGATAAGTCACGCTCAATCGCACTAAAAATATCAGTACTGCGTAAATCCACTTCTTTCTCTACTAATTGTTCACCTACCGTTGCAGGTAAATAAGTCAATTCAAATGACACAGGTTCATTATTGAGTAAACGAACTCGTTTAATTTCTACAACTTGACTACGTACAGAAATTTTCAGTTTAGATGCGACTTGTATAGGGGCTTCAATGAATTTTACAGAAAGCACTTCATTTAAAATTTGATGTCCTGTGTGAGACATGGCTTCAGCAAAACCCTGTAATTGAGTAATGTTTTGGTATACCTTTGGCTTACTCACAAAAGTACCTTTTCCATGAACTTTGAATACCAGCCCTTCTTGTGACAACTTATGTAAAGCTTGACGCACTGTGATACGGCTTACACTGAATAATTCTGAAAGCTCGTTTTCTGAAGGCAATTGACTTAGCGGAGGATATTCACCCTGTTGAATTTTGCTCTGCAATTGTTCTTTCACTTGTTCATACAAAGGCTGCTGGCTATTTTTGCTGGTAAGATCAGACATGTTTAATTAACTTGTTATAACAACTTGAGCAAACAATAATTAATGTTCTAAAGAAATGGAAATACCAAGATGTGATTTATTTATGAAAATTAACGATGAAAAGTAAAATAAGTGTTTATTATTTAAAGTAATTTATAATTATTAAAAAAATATAAGATAGATAATCTAAATAATGGTTCATGAACCAGTGATTATAAAATTTGTTATTAAAGATATATAATTTACTGATATTTAAATAAAAATATTGATGATTATTTTATGAACTAGACCTTAGGTAAACATAAGTTAAATAAATAACACCTGTCATTTTGTTCATTATTTCTGATGTGGCTTTGATGGCTTAAGTCGTAAAATTGAAATTAGATGTTTTTGTATAGATCCAAGTGTTAAGTCATCATTACGGTTTTTACGTACCACACCATTGGCACGTGAAAAAGTTGAAAGCTTATATTTGTATGTCTTACGTCAAAAAGCCAAACAAAAATCGTAGCTATCAAAACTCAGCATAATATTTTATACCAAACAGAAAACTAAACTTATTGAATAGCCAATGATTTTGTAGATACCTTTCAATTAGTGGTAGACTGCCACCACTCTCCTGGCAAAATTTAGTCTATATCCCTATGGTTTATTTAAAAACTTATTTTCTATCTTTACTAGACTGTATGATCAAAATCATACTGGCACTCAACACTGTAAATTTGAGAATGAATCTGTACGTACAGACTCATTCCCTATCTATAAAGATATTAGAAATAGCTACATAGAGTTTATTTCTAGTTTATTCAAATTAGTCGTTCAAATTAGGCTTTACTATGGATGAACAATAATTTTTACAGCCGATTCATTATTATGAATCAACGTTTCAAAGCCTTTAGAAACAAGATCATCTAATGCAATACGTTGGGTAATAAAAGGTTCTAGATTAATCTTACCTTGCTCGACTAAACGGATAGTTTCCTGATGATCATTTACATAAGCAATCGTGCCACGAATATCTAGCTCTTTCATCACCACACTATGTACATTAATTGTGGCAGGATGGCTCCAAATAGAAACGATAACGACTACACCAGTTGGTTTCATTGCTGCAACGAGTGTATCCATGACTTTATTGACACTACTACATTCAAAAGCGACATCTACACCGCGGTCTTCTGTAATTTTCATTACCTCAGCAACTACATCAACCTTAGATGGGTCTAGTACATAATCGGCAACACCCGCTTCTATCGCTTTTTCTTTACGTTTTGCACTCAGTTCAGTAATGATGACCGTGAGACCTTTAGCCTTTAAAATAGCAGATAAAAGTAAGCCTATTGGGCCTGCTCCACCAACCAGTGCGATATCGCCAGCTTTTGCGCCACTTCTGACATAGGCATGATGACCGACAGATAAAGGTTCTATCAATGCTGCTTGGTCTAAAGGAATATCATTTGAAATAGGATGAACCCAACGCCGCTGAACTGCAATTTTTTCAGAAAGACCACCACCGCGTCCGCCTAAACCAATAAAGTTCATATTTTTTGATAAATGATACTTATCATTGGGGCCAGTCGGCACATCGTCAGCAATGATGTAGGGTTCAACTACGACATGTTGCCCAATTTGGATATCATCTACACCCTCTCCAACTGCATAAACCACGCCTGAAAATTCATGTCCCATTGTTACAGGTGCAGATTCTCCCGAAATTGGGTGTGGGTGACCACAAGGTGGAATAAAAATAGGACCTTCCATGAATTCATGTAAATCTGTACCGCAAATACCACACCACGCAACTTGAATTCCAACTGTGCCTGGAAGTACTTTCGGTTCAGGAATATCTTCAATTCGAATATCCCCTCGATCATAAAAACGAGCTGCTTTCATTGTGTATTCCTTATGTTGATATTAACGGTAAACCATTCCACCATCTGTCAAAATAGACTGACCTGTAATATAGTTTGCATCCTCGCTGGCTAAAAATGCAACTAATGCAGCCACGTCATCTGGTGTTTCAGCACGTCCTAAAGCAATACCATCTACATATTTTTTATACGTTTGACCAATTGGTGCACCTGTAATTTCAGAGAACCGCTGATCTATTTCGACCCACATGTCAGTACCCACAACACCTGGACAATAACTATTTACAGTAATTTTAGCACTGGCATATTCTTTAGCCGCAGCTTGCGTCAATGCACGAACTGCAAATTTAGTTGCCGAATAAACACCGAGCAAAGCAAAACCTTCATGACCTGCTATTGAGCATGCATTAATAATTTTTCCAGCCTGTTGGCGTTGTTTAAATTTATTTGCTGCGGCTTGAATCCCCCAAAGTACACCACCGACATTGATGTTCATAATTTGGGTAAATTCACTCGGCGTTACTTCTGCCAAAGCTTTGACTTGTGCAATACCTGCATTATTAATCATGATATCAAAACCATTAAGTGTCGATTCTGCATGATTAATAGCGTCACTGATTTGTATTGGATCTGAAATATCCGCAATAAATGTGGTGGCTTTTACGCCAAAGGCTTCAACCTCTTTTTGAACAGTATTTAACTTTTCTTGATGAAGATCGACCAAGGCAATATGAACACCTTCTTGTGCTAAACGTAAGGCAATACCACGTCCAATGCCTTGTGCCGCACCCGTAATTAAAGCAACTTTGTTGTTTAAACCTCTAGGCATGTTGCGACTCCTTAAATATGGATTGCACGTTGCATCGCCGACAAGACCGACTCATGCATCGCCTCAGACAAAGTAGGATGAGGGAAAATGACCTGCGCTAAGCTTTCATCTGTAGCTTCTAGGTATTTCGCGATGGCAAAACCTTGAATGTGTTCGGTGACTTCATGTCCAACCATGTGAGCACCCAACAATTCACCCGTTTCCTGACTAAAAATGGTTTTAATAAATCCTGCGCTATCGCCCAAAGCCAATGCTTTACCATTCGCTTGTAAAGGAAACTTACCCACATTGATATTCAAGCCCGTAGCTTTCGCTTTCTGTTCGGTCAAACCAATACTGGCCACTTGTGGATGGGTAAAGATACAGCCCGGAATTTGTGTACGATCTAAAGCATGTACATGACTTAGGCCTGCAATTTTCTCCACACAAAGAATGGCTTCATGACTGGCTTTGTGTGCCAAACACGGTGCACCTGCGACATCACCAATTGCATAAATGCCCACTACATTGGTTTTACACCATGAGTCGACTTTAATAAAACCATTCTCAAATTCAACTCCCAAAGCTTCTAGGCCAAGATTTTCAGCATTCGGTTTCACGCCAATAGCTGAAAGCACCTTTTCAACAGTAATGATTTGCACACCTGTGGCAGTTTCAATATGACAATGTACTTGAGCCTGATCAGTTTCTATTTTTTTTACAGTCGCTTCGGTTAAAACCTGCATACCCTGCTGTTCAAATTGCTTTTGTACATACTTCGCAACTTCAATGTCTTCGCTTGGGAGAATCTGTTTTGCAATATCAACCAAGGTAACTTGGCAGCCTAAGTCTTGGTATAGGCTTGCAAACTCACTGCCTATAGCCCCCGAACCAATGACCAGTAAAGATTTTGGTAATTGTTCCGGAACTAAAGCCTCTTTATAACTCCAGACCTGATGGCCATCTACAGGAATATGAGGCAAATTGGCCGCACGTGCGCCTGTTGCGACAATAATATGCGGTGCAGAAATCTGCTGTTTTTGACCATTCGCATCTGTAAGCTCTAATTGCTCTTTGGCAATAAACTGAGCTGCTGCGTTAAAAACAGTGATTTGATTTTTTTTCAGTAGTTGACCGATACCTTGCACGAGTTGCTCAGAAACCTGTCTGCTATGATGGACCAGTTTTTGAATGTCAAAATCAATCGCGTTAAGCGTAAAGCCAAACTGCCCAGCATGTTTGAACTGCTGCGCAAGCGCAGCTCCGCTCAATAAAGCCTTGGTTGGAATGCATCCCCAATTAAGACACACTCCACCTAAGTGTTGTTTTTCAACGATTGCCGTTTTTAATCCCAGTTGCGCTGCGCGAATCGCAGCGACATATCCTCCAGGACCAGCACCAATAACCACAAGATCAAATTGTGTATCTGACATGGCTATTCCTCCTACACCAAAATTAATGCAGGATTTTCGACAAACTGCTTCAATGCCGATAAGAATTGAGCACCCAACGCACCATCAATGACACGATGATCACAAGACAATGTTGCGGTCACCATTTCACGAACAACAATCTCATCATTTTCAACGACAGCACGTTTCTCTGCTGCACCTAAGGCTAGAATTGCACCTTGAGGCGGGTTAATAATTGCATCAAACTGTGGAATACCAAGCATGCCCAAATTGGAAATACTGAAACTGCCCCCTTGAAACTCATTAGGTGCCAATTTTCCAGTTTTGGCACGTGTCGCCAGATCACGCATATCATTGGAAATTTGCGCCAAAGATTTACGGTTCGCTGCTTTAATAATTGGCGTGATCAGTCCATTTTCGATGGCTACAGCAACCGAAATATCAGCCTGTTCAAACTGTAAAATCTGCTGATTCTCTTCATCAAACTGAACATTAACTTGTGGAACTTTAATCAGTGCAGCAGCAGCAGCTTTAATCAGCATATCGTTAATGGACAGTTTGACTTGCGGTACAGTACTGTTAATTTGCTGACGCAAAGCCTGAACAGACTCAACATTTAAGTCTATCGTTAAGCGAAAATGTGGTGCATTGCGTTTTGCCGCTTGTAGCCGTGCAGCGATTGCTTTACGCATACCATTCATAGCTACGGTGGTGAATTTTGCAGACTCTGTTGGATGCGTATACTCAGTATGTTGAGCTTGTACAGGATTTTCCCGTTGATATACAGCTTCAACATCTTCCTTACAGACTCGTCCACGTGAACCCGATGCACGACAATCATGCAAATTAATGCCCCATTGTTTTGCCAAACGGCGGGCAACAGGTGTCGCCAGAACATCACTGTCATCTGCTTTAGATTTCGCGGCTTTCGTGCTGGCTTGATGACGTACATCTGGCCAAGAACCACCAGCAGCTTGAACTGCGGCCTGAATATCTTGAACGCTGATACGGCCTTCACGTCCAGAACCCGTAATCTGAGCCAAATTTACATTATGCTTTTCAGCCAATTTCAAGGCATGTGGCGTTGCAAAAATATCATCGCTTTGTTGGTAGCCTTGTAACGCAGCAGGAATAGAATATCCGCCCTGATGAGTCACCGCTTTTGATCCATTACCAACACTGTTCTGTTTAGGAGCAGATTGTACTTTGGTTTCAACTTGAGCCACATCGACTTTTTCAGGAACCGCTGCTACCGCTTTATTTTCAGTTACAGCAGGTGTTCCACCTAAAGACTGTGCAAATGCTTCAACTTCTGCATCGGAAACTTGAGCGTCTGCACAAATTGCAATGATTCCACCTACGACCAGTGTGTCACCATCGTTAGCAATAATTTTTCGTAGCAGGCCATCAAAAGGTGCCTCCAATACATTGACGATTTTTGTGGTTTCAATTTCACAAATTTCCTGTCCTTTACTAAATTGGGTACCTTCCTGAATCAGCCATTGGGCAATCGTACCCTCTTCCATGGACAAACCCCATTTTGGGATTTCTAAAGTTTTAATTTCGCTCATCCTAAGCCTCCAACGTCTTGCGTACAGCCTGTTCGATGCGTTC
Organism: Acinetobacter sp. YT-02; assembly: GCF_002412355.1. Lineage (NCBI taxonomy): Bacteria > Pseudomonadati > Pseudomonadota > Gammaproteobacteria > Moraxellales > Moraxellaceae > Acinetobacter > Acinetobacter sp. YT-02. Next base: position 7,737 of record NZ_NOZT01000058.1, on the reverse strand, counting down.
TACACTAGGTAGCCATTCTTTTTCTAGTACTGGTGAAAATGGTACGGGTGAGTGTGGTGGAGTGACTAATTCGATTGGTGCTTTAAGATAATGAAAGCCTTTCTGGGCAATAAGCGCAGCCACATCATGTCCGAAACCACAACGTGCTGCTGATTCATCTACAATCACCACACGACCTGTTGAAGCTACTGACTCTAAAATGCCATCTTCGTCTAATGGTGAAATGGTTCTAGGGTCAACCACTTCAACCGAAATGCCTTCTTTTGCGAGCTTATCAGCGACTTCATTGGCACGATGCACCATCAAACTTAAGGCTATAATGGTGATATCTGTGCCTTCACGGGTGTAATTTGCGACACCAAAAGGAATAGTGTAGGACTCATCTGGCACTTCGCCCTTAATGTCGTACAACAACTTGTGCTCACAAAAGACTACTGGGTCGTCATCTCGAATGGCTTGAATCAACAACCCTTTTACATCATAGGCACTTGAAGGCACCACCACTTTTAAACCAGGCACTGAGGCAAACACGTTATATGGCGACTGAGAATGCTGCGCTGCTGCGGAAAAACCTGCACCGATCATGCCTCGTACAACGAGTGGCGCTTTGGCTTTGCCACCAAACATATAGCGGAATTTAGCCGCTTGGTTATACAGCATGTCATAACACACGCCGTAAAAATCCATAAACATTAAATCTGCCACAGGTCTTAAACCCGTTGCAGCAGCACCTGCCGCCATACCAATAATCGCTGATTCTGTAATTGGAGTATCAATGACTCGTTCAGAACCAAATTCAGTCCATAAGCCTTTGGTTACACCAAGTACACCGCCAAAACCTTCCAGCTTATTATCATCGGTATTTTTACCACCATGTCCACCACGAACATCTTCACCGACCACAATGACACTTGGGTCTCGGCGCATTTCTAATTCAATTGCTTCTTTAATCGCGTTTCGATAACTTTTATTTGGCATTTTTCTACTATTCCTTTAGTAAGAGACGTATACATCGGTAAGTAACTGAGAGGCTTCTGGGTACTTAGCTGCACGTGCCTTTGCAACGGCATCGTCTACATTGGCTTTAGACTGAGCGTCAATCGCATCGAGCTTGGCTTCGTCAATTTTGTCTTTGACTTTTTCGCGGAATATTTTCAATGGATCTTTATGTTCTTTGACATAATCCAGTTCTTCTTTAGAACGGATAAGCCCTGGATCACCTTCAAAATGTCCATAAAATCGGTTGGTTACCGTTTCAATCACACTCGGGCCTTCACCACGGCGGGCACGTTCAATGGCTTTTTGTGCAACTTCATACACAGCAAAAAAGTCTGTTCCATCTACTTTTTCAGCGGGTAAGCCAAAACCTGCTGCTCGGCCTGCAATATCTTTACTGCCTACGGCATAATCATGTGCAGTACCTTCACCAAAACCGTTATTTTCAAAAACAAAAATGACAGGAAGCTTTAACACCACAGCCATATTAATGGCTTCAAAAGTTAAGCCCTGATTTGAACCGCCATCACCAGTAAAAGATAGACCAATCCCACCATTTTTGAGTGTTTTAGCACTTAAAGCTGCCCCAATAGCCAAAGGTGGACCACCACCTACAATACCGTTTGCACCGAGCATGCCTTTATCTAAATCCGCAATGTGCATTGAGCCGCCTTTACCACGACACAAACCATCATCTTTGCCAAAAATTTCTAACATCATGGCGTGAATGTCACAGCCCTTAGCAATACAATGTCCGTGACCACGATGTGTTGATGTAATGAAGTCCTTATCTGTTAAATTTTCACAAATCCCTACTGCAACAGCTTCCTCACCGCTATAGAGATGGATGAAACCTGGGATATCACCTGTATTGTTTTCATCGTGAAGTCGATCCTCAAATTCACGAATGTCGCGCATTCTTTTGTATGCTGCTAGCAATTGCTCTTCCGTTAATTGCATATCTTTGTTCCTTATTTACTACGCTTAAAAGAAAATCCAAAATTGAATAATTGGATTTTTAAATCGTATATTTATATAAGAATATTTTTACTTAATTTCATATTAGACTAAAAAAATATAATCCATAAAAAGATGAGATAAATATTAAAAACAGAAGGTTATGAAATTAAAAATTTTTGTAAAATTTTACAATAGTTCAATCACATACAAAAACAAACCTTTAACCAACCTTTGTTTTATATGATAAGTTTTTTGCCCTGTTTTAATATTATTAATCCATTTAAATCAGTTTATTTAATATCAGGGTATATATTAATTATTTTAAATGATGGAGTGTTTGTAATGGATTTAAATAACACAGTATTAACTGGAAAGAAGCTACGTGGCGCTGAAAAAATGGCGCGTATTCCAATTAAAGTTGTTCCAACGGAAACGACACCGAAAAAGCCAGAATGGATTCGGACTAAAATTAGTCAACCTGAGGAAGTTCAAATCATTAAGGATTTATTACGACAACAGGAACTACATACGGTTTGTGAAGAAGCGGCCTGCCCCAATTTGCCACAATGCTTTAGCGGAGGGACTGCAACGTTTATGATCATGGGAGATATTTGTACTCGACGCTGCCCATTCTGTGATGTCGCACATGGTCGTCCTAATATCCTAGATCCTAATGAGCCAAAGCATCTGGCTGAAACAGTCAAGAATCTAAACTTAAAGTATGTCGTGATTACTTCTGTTGATCGAGACGACTTAAAAGATGGTGGTGCACAGCATTTTGCAGATTGCATTCGAGAAATTCGTCAAACCAGTCCAGAGACTCTGATAGAAATTTTGGTTCCTGATTTTCGTGGTCGTGCAGATATTGCCCTGAAGATTCTGAGCCAAAACCCACCTGATGTTTTTAATCATAATATTGAAACCGTGCCACGTCTGTATAAAGCCATGCGACCAGGCTCTAACTATCAGCATTCATTGGATTTACTCAAGAAATTTAAACACTACTGTCCCGATATTCCAACCAAATGCGGTTTGATGGTCGGTTTAGGAGAAGTCGAGGCTGAGGTTATTGTCTTATTAAATGATTTGAAAGATTACCACGTTGACTATGTCACAATCGGTCAATACTTACAGCCATCTAAGTCTCATGCGCCAATTCATCGTTTTGTTACGTTGCAAGAGTTTAAGCATTATCAAACACATGGAGAGCGCTTAGCGTTTAAAAATATTTGGAGTGCGCCATTAGTACGATCAAGTTATTTTGCAGACCGTCAGTATTATGGAGAGTCTGTACCTGCCCCATATATACGTGAATGACTTTTCATTATTTACATGCTTCATTGATAAATATGACGGTTACGTTTATTAACATTTCAGATGGAAATAGTCATTTTCAGCCCATAAGAACCCTTTTAAAGTAACTCAAGGACTGGTAAAGCCAAAAGATATGATTTAATCAAGCAAAGATAAAAGCATTTAAAATCGAAGCAAGAAGAAATGACGTAAATCACTATAAATTTGGAAGCTTATTTCTAAAGTTTTAAAATATTACAGTCTCATCATAAAGGAATATGATATGAACCTGTTCAATACAGCACCTGCAAAAAAGCTGCAAACAACCCATTTAATTAATCAAACTACTGTGCATGCTGCCCCTGTTTTAGCATTGCCTCAAGAAGATAAAACGTCTTTATTCCGCCGTTCTATTCAGCATAATTATGCAGATTTACTCAAAATAGCAAATGATTCAGATATGGCGATTGGTCTTACAGATCATCACGGGACTCTCTTGTGGACATGGAGTAGTTCAGCGATGCTTTCTTCTGCTGAACAAGTTCATTTTATTGAGGGCGGACATTGGTCTACACAGGCAGTTGGAACCAATGCGATTGGTATGGTGTTAAACAGCCAAATATCAAGTTGCGTCTATTCTCATGAAAACCAAATGGACAGCGTTCGTGATTGGGTCTGTTATGCAGCACCTATCTGGGATCTGACTTCAGGTCAATTTCATGGCATTATCAATCTTTCCACAAAATATAAAAAACATACCCCTCTAGGCATTCTTGCTGTGGAACGCTGTGCAGACTTAATACAGCGTGCCATAAAATTTGAACAGAAAAATTTTTTATACATTAAAGCGCTAGGTTCGCCTTGGGTTCAATTTAATGGGCATACCTTGAACTTGAGTCACCGTCAAATTGAAATACTTTGCATTTTAGCTTTGCATCCCCATGGCATTGGCTTAGAAGAGTTACACTATGCCCTTTACGGTGAGCGTAGTGTCAGCCTAAAAACCCTAAAGGCTGAGCTTTCACAACTTCGTAGCCTATTACCTCATTCAATTGAGGCTCGCATTTATAGGCTTAGCTGTGAAGTCCAATGTGATTTTTTACGTGCTGAACAATCATTAAATGCAAATCTTATTTCCAGTACATTCTCGCTATATAAAGGTAGCTTTCTCTCTAAATCAGAAAGCCCTTTACTCAGCACTTGGAGACATTGTTTTGATGCCCGTTTAAGCCAGTTGATCTATCAAATAAAGGATATCGATCAATTATTAAGAATTATTGGGCAAACACATGATCGAATTGATGCGGTACAGCGTTTATTAGAGTTATTACCACAGGACAGTATCCACCGTAATTATTTTTCAAATCTGATTTAGATTTGATCTGTTGCTTCAATTCTAAAGTTTTATTGTGAAACAGATTGAAAAGGAAGCTTGATTTTCATACTCCTTTAATGAGAATGTACGATTAAGTCTGAACTAATACAGAATATCGCTTATAAAGCTTATAAATAAGCTTTTAGTTGTTCAAACAAGTGAGACCACCTCTTTTTGAGTAAACTTTTCTTTATCAATTTTCAGCACGTAGCGGGTATTACGCCCACCACCTTCCAGTTTATACAGCACATCGTTTTCCAAAAGCTCGGTTAGGTGACGTGTTGCTGTAGCCTTACTTACTCCAGTGAGCTTTTGATACTGTGAAGCATTAATTCCGAGAGGGAAATCATTCTCTTCGCCATTGAGTAAACGATTTAAAACTTTATTCTGGGCTTCATTGAATTCGATATGAGAATAAGTGCTCCAAAATTTCGCTTTAGTGATCGTTCGATCAAGTCGTAGTAAAGACCTATCGATACTTTTTTCTAAGGTGTTTAAAAACCAGACCAACCACTCATTGAGTGTATAAGTATCATTCTGGCATTTCTCAAGGACCTCATAATAACTACTACGATTTTCATGAATGGCCACGGACATAGCATATAAACGGATACTTTGGTGATCCATTTGAGCTAATGCTAAATCTGTAATAACACGCGTAATACGACCATTACCATCTTCAAATGGATGTAATGTCACAAACCAAAAATGAGCAAGTGCAGCTCGCAATAACGGATCAAGCATTACATCTTCTCTAGAACTATTGAACCATTCTATAAATTCATTCATTAGTCCCTGTAAATGCTCTCCACCCTCAGGTGCTTCAAAGTAAACCTTGGTAGTAGTACCATAAAGAGAACCACCAACAACCTGCATTGGTGCCTCGTTATCACGAATTTCTCCTACTTTGATTTTTTGCGCAGCATAATCAAAGCGTTCTATAGTTTGAAAAAGCCAGTTATGCCATTGTAATAAGCGCTCCATTGTTAATGGCGCATTATGATTGCTCACTGCATCCATCATGATATTGGCTAAACCTTCATTTTTATCTTGAATGGGTGCAGGATTTTCTTCTGTTACCCCTAAACGCCGAGCTAATGAGGATTTGAGTGAACGAACATTCAACTTCTCATCTTCAATGAGTGAGGATGCGACTAGATTTGTGAGCAGTGTATCTAATGGTAATGCCTCAGCTTCTGGTGATACTTTGCTCTCTCCGACTAATTGACCTATCTTCTTATGAATTAAACGTAATTTTACTGTGACAAGTGCTTCATCCCATTTAAATTTAGTCCAGTTTGCTTTTTGCCATACCCATTTTTTCATAAGCATTCCCCCCTACTGCATGAGTCTATTGTAACACCTATTCGGCTCATTTAGTGAGGAGCTATTAATTCAGTTATTCAGCTCATTTATGACTATTGACCTAATAAAACCTAGATTGTGAGCCGAATAATTGGCTTAAACAGCTCATATAATGAGCCAAATATACAGGTTATTCGGCTCATTTACTTCTTTTAGCCATTAGGTTGGTTATGTCAGCATTAACAGCGATTAAATATAATCCACACATTGAAGCTTTATATCAACGATTATTAAGCCAGGGTAAAAATAAAATGTGTGCTTTAGGTGCTGCAATGCGCAAGCTTATACATCTGTGTTATGGCGTTTTAAAACATCAGACTGCCTATCAAAGAGATTATTTATTGGTCGAATAATATCAAAACCTGATTGACTACCAAGACGCTATCTCATCTCAGAATATTGAGTCTCCGACAAACCTGGTACGGTTCAGTCAATCTCATAGTCTAGTTTGAATAAAAACTTATCTATGTACCTTCAATTTTAAGCATGGTTTGATTCTCTCTTTTCAAATAAATGGCCATGCAATACTCAGTAAAAATAATAGCCCTAATACGGTGCAACTAATTTGCCAAAAACGCAAAGGATCTCGTTCAATGATTGCTGGTGGTTTAGAGTTTAATAATTCTTTGGAAGGATGCATTAGATTATGAATGAGTTCAGATAAGGCCTCAAAACGATGTGTCGGTTCAATACTCAGCGCTTGGCCTAAAATTTTATCTAACCATATAGGTAAATCAGGCCGATATTTCCTGATGGAATAGTATTGAACTTTTTTAAGCTGCTTTAAACTGTTACAGCGAGCTAAATCTGTCCCATAAGGTAATTGTTTGGTCAGTAAATAATAGGCCATTACCGCCAAAGAAAATTGGTCTGAATGTACAGATGGCGAATGATCAATAAAATACTCCGGTGCCATAAATGCTAAGGTTCCGAGTGGTCGATTCGCATTTTTAGGATTAATTTCGACCAGGCCTCTTACTGCTGTTGAACCATAATCAATCAGTTTAATTTTCATGGCACTTTCTGTATTTAAAACAATGATGTTTTTTGGCCGTATATCCTGATGCAGCATCTCCAGCCGGTGCATTGCATTTAAAGCCAAAGCTGTTTGTTGCAAAATTGGTAAAATCTCATCGAGATTTAAAGGCTTTTCCTGGCGATGCAGCCATTGAGCCAAAGTTTCACCCTGTAAATATTCATAACATTGGAATAAATATTTTTTCTCAGTGTTATGTGGATAACACTGCATCAGGTTGTCATGCTTCAGACGTTTTGATACCCAATCTTCGAGTTGAAATTGCTCTACGACATACTTATCTTGCTGTAAATCTACCCCCAAAGTTTTTATAACCAAAGGCTGCTGCTGAGTATCGTGTGCCAAATACAGGCAACTGCGATGATTTTGGTGCAAAATCTTATCAATCACATAGCCTTCAAAAACTTCACCTTTACTGAGCTGTTGTGGAAATACATAATCCTGCTGAATATGAAACTGATTCAGTTCAGGCAACTGTTCTACACGGATCACCTGGAAACTTAAGTTATCATCACTGCCCTGTTCTAAAGCTTTTTCAACTAATCCTTTGGCAAGTTGATTTAAATCTGCATCTATTAAAGTTAAATCTAATAATTGTTGATCTGTGACAAATTCATAGACCCCATCGGTCATTAGTAAGGCGGATTCAAGCGGCAAGTGCAACAGTATAAAAACCAGACATAACTTCACTCGGTGTATACCAACCTAGGGT
>NZ_NOZT01000057.1:0-21082 GCF_002412355.1 Acinetobacter sp. YT-02 | reverse complement strand
TACGCTGCTATCGACTCTGCACCAGAAGAAAAAGCACGTGGTATTACAATTAATACTTCTCACGTAGAATACGATTCTCCAACTCGTCACTACGCGCACGTAGACTGCCCAGGCCACGCCGACTATGTTAAAAACATGATCACTGGTGCTGCTCAGATGGACGGTGCGATCCTTGTTTGTTCAGCGACTGATGGTCCAATGCCACAAACTCGTGAACACATCCTTCTTTCTCGTCAGGTAGGTGTACCTTACATCATCGTATTCTTAAACAAATGCGATATCGTAGACGACGAAGAGTTAATCGAATTAGTTGAAATGGAAGTTCGTGAACTTCTTTCTACTTACGACTTCCCAGGCGACGACACTCCAGTAATCCGTGGTTCAGCACTTGCTGCACTTAACGGTGAATCAGGTCAATATGGTGAAGATGCTGTAGTTGCTCTTGTTGAAGCGCTTGATACTTACATCCCAGAGCCAGTACGTGCAATCGACCAAGCATTCTTAATGCCAATCGAAGACGTATTCTCTATTTCTGGTCGTGGTACAGTAGTAACTGGTCGTGTAGAAACTGGTATCGTGAAAGTAGGCGAAGAAGTTGAAATCGTTGGTATCAAAGACACAGTTAAAACAACTGTAACTGGCGTAGAAATGTTCCGTAAACTTCTTGACGAAGGTCGTGCGGGCGAGAACTGTGGTGTTCTTTTACGTGGTACTAAGCGTGAAGACGTACAACGTGGTCAAGTACTTGCTAAGCCAGGTACAATCAAGCCACACACTAAATTCGATGCGGAAGTATACGTACTTTCTAAAGAAGAAGGTGGTCGTCACACTCCATTCCTTAACGGTTACCGTCCACAATTCTATTTCCGTACAACTGACGTAACTGGTGCAATCCAGTTGAAAGAAGGCGTTGAAATGGTAATGCCAGGTGACAACGTTGAAATGTCAGTAGAATTAATCCACCCAATCGCAATGGACCCAGGTCTACGTTTTGCGATCCGTGAAGGTGGTCGTACTGTAGGTGCTGGTGTTGTTGCTAAAGTAACAGCATAATCACTTTATAGTGTGAAAAAGCGCTCCATTTGGGGCGCTTTTTTTATGGCTGTATTTTGTGTGCTAGTTTCCAGATGGATGAAAGCTTGTCCTACTGTATTGATGGATGAAATAGCTGTTCTTTAAACCTTGAATCAATCTAAAACCATTTTATGAACATTCTTTTGCTGCGGTTTAGTTGCCTTTTTTCTCTTACATCATAAAAATAATTTTGCTGTCTAATTATTCTTGCTCTTACGTCATAAAAAATCATCGTCTATTTTTTTACTCTTGCGTCGTAAAAATAATTTCATTGTCTATTTTTTACTCTTGCGTCACAAAAAATAATTTCACTTATCATTATTTTTTATTCCTCATGTCCTGAACTGACAACTCACTGTCCTTAACTGCACTTAAATACCGCACAGAAAACCGTAATATGAACTCATACCGAAAAAAAAAAAATATAGCGGGTTACAGGAAATGAATGACTTCATTGTTGTAACCTCAGGAGTGAGCAACATGAATGCTAAAGTGAGTATTAGTGAACGTGCAGGGGCGAGTTTTCCTGTCCGTCGAATGAATTTCAACTTTGATGCTGTACCTGAATATTGGATGAATGGTAATGCAGGTCTAACGCATTTTATGACTGCATTATCTGCGTTATTTCCCGCAGGTGAGAAGTTCTTTATAGACAGTGTGCGTGCTGTGCGTTATCACCCAATGCTGAAAGACAATGCAGATTTACAGAAAGAAATCAGTGCATTTATTGGACAAGAAGCCATGCACACGCATGAGCATGTCGGTTTTAATGCCTCTGCACAGAAATTTGGGCATGATGTTGATACTTTGGATTGTTATACAGATACTGTGATTCAAACTACACGCAAATTTATGGCAAAGTTGGCTAAACCGATTGGCATTACACAGAAAATGGTAGATTTAACTGCGACCACTGCGCTAGAACATTTCACAGCTACGATTGCCTCACAATTATTGACCAATTCACATATTCAAGAATTGATGACCGATGACACCATGAAAACTATGTGGTTGTGGCATGCGATTGAAGAAAACGAACATAAAGCTGTTGCGTATGATGTATTTGAAGGTGTGTTTGGCAAAGGTCTGAAAGCCTATGCACTACGTACAAGTTCTTTGGTTATTTCGATGTTGACTTTATTTTTTGTACAAAACTATTTTTTGTTGCGTTTACTAAAACAAGACGAGCAGTTGAATTTGGAAAATTTACGCATGATTTATCGTTATGCCTATAGTCCATCTAAAGGGATTATTACAGGCATGGGCAAAGAAATGTTGTTCTATTTCAAACCGAATTTTCATCCTAACGATTTTGATACCACAACATTATTAAATACTTGGAAAGCTAAATTAGGCTTTTAAACTTTTCCCTTTGGTCAGGCAACGTAAGTTGCCTTTTTTTTTGCTCGATTTTTTTGTCGTGAAATCTATAATGCCTACATCTTAGAACAGCACAAGATCATTTCTTATGATTCGTTTAATGCAAGCCCATGATGTCGCCGATGTGGTTGCGATTGAAAATTTGGTACAAAGTCATCCGTGGAGTGCCAAACAATTTGCCGAAGCGGTAGAGAGTTATCACAGTACCGTGATTGAACATGCAGGGAGAGTGGTGGGTTTTTGTATTTTACAACCTGTGTTGGATGAAGCGAATTTGTTGTTGATGGCGGTACATCCAAGTCAGCAAGGCAAAGGTTTAGGTTATCAACTGCTAGAACATTCTATTGCAGGATTGAAGAACCAACCTGTGCAGATTTTTTTAGAAGTACGCGAAAGTAATTTAGCTGCGATAGCCCTGTATGAAAAGTCAGGTTTTCATCAAATTGATTTACGTAAAAATTATTATCCTAAAACGGATGGCACACGGGAGCATGCCATTATTATGGTGAAATCTTGTAGCGATGATTTTGCCAGTTTGTTTAAGTGAATCTGATCGATGCAAAAATCAGTATTGCATCATTACATTTTTATTTGATGATGGAGTTATTCCAGCCTAAGGGCAGCGTGGTCATTAAGGAGTTTCCCAATTGCTGCACCTCATCGGTATTTAGGCTGCGGTTAATGCGTCGCCATTGGCCATCAAGCAGTAGCTCAAGGGGCACATATTGCGATTTATAGTTCATTTTATTGGAATGTGGTACCCAATAACCTAAGTAAACATATTGCAGTCCCAAATGCTGTGCCTGTTCAATCTGTTTTAATACCGCAAATGTTCCGAGTGAGCGACGACTTTCGTCTGGGTCAAAAAAGGTATAGACCGCAGAAATACCATCATCTAAATAATCACAGGTCGATACTGCAATTAAGCGATCATCTTGCCAAACCTCTAAAAAGAAGCTGCTGGTACAACTGTGGATTAGGAATTTTTCAAATTGGTCACGGCTGGCAGGGAACATATCGCCATCGGCATGTCGTTCATTGATATAGCGTTCATACAGCGCATAATGCAAATCACCTGCATCTTGTGGCTTGGTGATTTTGATCTGTAAATCGTGATTGCGTTTCCAAGCTTTCTTTTGCGTGCTGTTCATTTTAAATTCAGCGACAGGAATACGTGAAGAAAGGCATTGGCGGCACAAATGGCATTCAGGACGATAGACAAAATCGCCACTGCGACGAAAACCGACCCGAGAGAGTTCAGACAAAGTCAGCACATTAATTTTATGTGCAGGGTCTAAAAAAACCATCCGCGCAGATTTTTCGGGTAAATAGCTGCAATCATGCGGCGGAGTAATGTAATACTGCAAATCATTTAGCAGGGATTTTGGGTGATATGAATTCATTTTCAAGATCCCTCTCTGTTATTGTCATTCAAATAGGCGCGCATACTGCGCTATTGTTTTACTTGAAAATACACTGTCCTGATATTTTTTCCAATTGATTGCAGGCTGTTTTACAACATCTTGTAACGATTTAAGATAGTCTTGGCGAGAAAGTGTACATGCGCCCAGACTAATTAAATGATCATTGACCAATTGACAGTCAATCCAAGGCAATTGTTGTTCTTGTCCGAGCAGCATCAAACTATAAAATGCCATTTTAGATACATCAGTGCGATGGCTAAACATGGACTCACCAAAACAGCCCTTGCCAATGCTGACCCCATATAAACCACCGACCAAAAGATCTTGCTCCCAAACTTCGACACTGTAGCCATAACCTGCTGCAAAAAGCTGACTGTAACCTTGAATGATCTCTTCAGAAATCCAAGTCTCATTGGCATAGCTACGGGGCAAGGCACAATTGCGAATTACCTGTTCAAAGGCATGATTGACAGTAATGCGATAATCCATTTTTTTCATGTTGCGGATTAAAGACTTACTCGGCTGATAATGTTGCGGAATAATCACGCAACGTGGCTCAGGACTCCACCAACAAATAGGATCACCTTCTGAAAACCATGGAAATAAGCCATGTGTATAGGCTTCATATAAGGTTGAAGGGGAAAGGTCTGCACCTACACAAATCAAGCCTTCACCCTCAGGATCAACTTCAATGGGATCGGGGAAAATGAATTGTGAAGCGGGGAGCGTGTGCATATCAATTGCCGTATGAAGTTTTGCGATGAACTTGATTTCATCATACCTAAAAATGTCGTGATAAAAAAACCGCTCAAGGAGAGCGGTCTTTAAACTTGGACACTAAATTATTCACCAAGTGCATCTAAATATTTTTCTGCATCCAGTGCTGCCATACAGCCTGAACCTGCAGAAGTAATCGCTTGGCGATAAATGGAATCGGCTACATCACCCGCAGCAAATACGCCAGCCACAGAAGTTTGTGTCGCATTGCCTGCAGTGCCGCTTTGTACTTGGATATAACCATCACGCAAGTTTAATTGACCTTCAAACATGCCTGTATTTGGTTTGTGACCAATTGCAATGAATAAGCCAGACACATCAACATCTTGAGTAGAGCCATCAGTGGTTGATTTTAAACGTACTGAAGTTACGCCTGTGTTGTCGCCCAAGACTTCATCAACTTGGTTATTCCAAAGAATACTGATTTTGCCTTCTTTTTCTTTGGCAAATAAATGATCTTGCAAGATTTTTTCAGAGCGAAGTGAATCACGACGATGCACCAATGTCACGTGTGATGCAATGTTAGACAGGTATAATGCTTCTTCAACAGCCGTGTTACCACCACCAACGACCATCACTTTTTGGTTTTTGTAGAAGAAACCATCACAGGTAGCACAAGCACTTACGCCTTGACCCATAAATGCTGCTTCAGATTCTAAACCTAAATATTGTGCAGTCGCACCTGTGCAAATGATTAAAGCATCACAGGTAAATTCTTCCATATCGCCTTTGAGTACAAATGGGCGCACATTCAGGTTCACTTCATTGATATGGTCATACACGATTTCTGTGCCAAAGCGTTCTGCATGCGCTTGCATACGTTCCATTAACGCTGGGCCTGTTAAACCTTCAGGATCACCCGGCCAGTTATCAACTTCCGTAGTTGTGGTGAGCTGACCACCCAATTGTAAGCCTGCAATTAAAGTCGGTTTTAAGTTGGCACGTGCAGCATATACTGCAGCACTATAACCTGCAGGGCCTGAACCTAAAATAATTAAACGTGAGTGACGAGCGCTCATGCACAGCATCCTTTTTTTATTTAGAAATTTATGGAATTATACGTGAAACAGGATGAGTTTGCTGTGTGATTAAAGTTGATATTACTGATCATGTAAATCGATTTGAGCTATATAGAAAAAGTTAACAACACACTTCAATAATCTTGCATCTTTTTCTAGGCAACACATGCATAATAGAAGGTCTGTTATAATTTATAGCTTGCTGTGTGGTGAAGCTTGCATCGTGAATTGCAACTTAAATGACACAGCTAAATGAAATACAGACGCTCCGAATCAGGTGGCTTTTTAAGACCATCGAACAAACAAAAAACATTGATGAAGAATTGGCGACAGGACAATATATGACTGCGGTGTCGGGTGCTTATGCACATCGCTTAATAGCGACATTATTTTTGGTCTCTTTTGGAATATATCTGTTCCTTGCAACGGTGACCTATACTCCATTTGACCCAGGTTGGATGCACATTTCCAGTGACACCCAACAGGTTTCAAATGCGAGTGGAATCGCAGGTGCGTGGATTGCCGATTTACTGTTTGGCTTTTTAGGTTGGGCGAGTCTGCTTCTTCCTGCTTATTTTTTTATTGAAGCCTTACAAGTCTGGTGGCCACGTAGTTTTTTAAACCGTCCATTTCGTTATGCTGCACAATTCTTCATTTTATTGGCAACAGCAAGTTTGCTGTATTTATTTTGGCAAGTACCTGCCGATACGTTAGACAATGCCTCAGGCGGCATCATTGGTTTTGAACTTGGGAAAAGTTTATCGCAAATTTTAACCATTTATGGAGCAACACTTTTTTTAGTCGTCTTTTGGATTTTCTTATTTACCCTCGCATTTGGGGTGAAGTGGAACAGAACGTGGGCAACTTTAAAAGCTACACCTGCTTATCTGCAAGATTTGTTCTATCGCAATGTACCTGAAGCAGAATCTGACTTTGACCGTTCTACACCACAGGTGAAAAAGACCGTTGTCGCTGCTGCACCTGTGGTTGCTGTTGAAGTGGCATCAACTGATTTAGAAGCAGCAAGTGAACCCGTGGTTGCACAGGCGAAAGAAGCTGAAACAACTGCGCCACATCCTGCGGCAGAGCGTATGTTTAATCACATGCAGCAACGTGAAGAAGAAGAGCAACAGGCGCAGCAACAGCTATTGGTGCAAGATGAAATTGATGATGTTGAGTTAGAAAAAACCATCGAAAAGGCGCATCGCTTAGAACAAGACAGCCAGCGTATTGTTGCGACAGGCGAAGTGTGGCGTGCTTTACAAGAAAATACCGACAGTCAGCATAACCAAGACATTCATGCATTATTACGTGCTTCTGAAGAACCAGAGCCACATCTACAATCGAATCCTTTTGATGAAGTGCGTCCTGCATCTACGGCATCTCAAGCCACTGCAAAATCTTCGTTAGATTGGGATGATGATCAAATTTTTGATGAATTGCTCGCAGCAGTTCCGCAAGGCAAAGCTGCAAGTGATTTACACAGCCCATTCCAAAACAGCGGGGCAATGGATACTTTAGATGAGTCTGTGACCCAGCAAGAAACAGTGCATCCGCACTCGAATCCTACGGCTCACAATTTTAACGATGATCTCAGCAGATTTGAGTCAGATTTTAACCCGCCATCGTCAAGTGCTTCGAATACGCAAAATCATGCTGTACGCCAAGAGCGCCATTTGCAGCATGATTTAGACAGTTTAGATGACTTGTTGGTGGATGATCTTTTGGGTGATGAGTTACAGCAAGATGCATTTCAAGATCAAGCGCCTGTAGCGCGTAGTACCAGTAGCTATGCACAAAGTTCTGCTTTTGTTCAGGCACCTATTCAGACGGCAGCCACTGCCGCAGTGATGGCAAACGCAGCGACTGCTACACAGGCTGAACAAGCAGAAAAAGTGGCGTTATCCAAAGAAGCATTTATCGAAGCTTGGCAGGAAACCGCAGGCAAACCACTAGACGAAGATGACTTTGATTTTGATGCGCCGCTGACCGATGCACATGGTCGTCCGATGTCACGCGCCATGCAGGTTGCAGAAAAACGTCGTGATTTATCGCCATTACCGGGTTTGGATTTGCTTGATAAAGTCGATCCAAACAAAAAAGTGAACTTCACCGCAGAACAATTATCGCGCTTGTCGGAATTGCTGGAAATTAAATTACAGGAATTTAATGTCAAAGCCAAAGTGGTTGAAGCACAGCCTGGTCCTGTCGTGACCCGTTTTGAGCTGGATTTGGCACCTGGGGTCAAAGCTTCAAAAGTAACCAATATTTCTCGTGACTTGGCGCGTTCAATGTCGATGGCATCGGTACGTGTGGTCGAAGTGATTCCGGGCAAACCGTATATTGGCATTGAAGTACCGAATAGTTCACGTGAAATGGTACGTTTGACTGAGTTATTACAAACGCCTGCTTTTGAAGATCCAAACGGCATTTTATCTATGGCGATGGGGAAAGACATTTCAGGCAATCCTGTGATTACTGAATTGGGCAAAGCACCACACATGCTCGTAGCAGGGACAACGGGTTCAGGTAAATCAGTGGCAGTGAACTCGATGATTTTGTCGATGTTGCTGAAATACAAGCCTGATCAATTACGCTTAATTTTGATTGACCCGAAACAATTGGAACTCGCCAACTATAACGATATTCCACACTTATTGACGCCTGTAGTGACTGATATGAAAGATGCCGTCAGCGCTTTAAATTGGTGTGTCAATGAAATGGAACGTCGTTATAAGCTAATGTCTTTCCTGAAAATTCGTAAATTAAGCGACTATAACCGTAAGGTTGAAGAATCTATTGCCAATGGTGAAGATTTAATTGATCCAACTTGGAAGCCGGGAGATTCAGCAACGCAAGAACGTGCACCGCGTTTAACACCATTGCCATCTATTGTGATTGTGGCAGATGAGTTTGCCGACATGATCATGCAAGTGGGCAAGAAAGCGGAAGAAATGATTACCCGTTTGGCACAAAAATCACGTGCAGCAGGGATTCACTTACTCTTAGCAACTCAGCGTCCATCGGTGGATGTGATCACAGGTCTAATTAAAGCCAACATTCCAACCCGTGTAGCTTTGCGTGTGAACTCGAAAATTGACTCACGTACTATCTTGGATGCGGGCGGTGCAGAAGACCTGCTTGGTCATGGTGATATGCTATTTTTAGGGCCGGGTAAAATTGAGCCAGAACGTGTGCATGGCGCATTTATTTCGGATGATGAAGTCAACCGTATTTGTGATGCGTGGCGTGAGCGTGGCGATCCTGACTATGTCGATGAAATCTTGACGCCATTTGATGAAGAACCATCTTCACGTGGTTTTGAAGATGGTGAAGGCAGTCCAGACCGTGATGTGTTGTATGATCAGTGTGTAGCATTTGTTTTGGAAACACGTAAAGTGTCGACCTCATCTTTACAGCGCAAATTTAGCTTGGGCTATAACCGTGCGGCACGTATTGTCGATCAGATGCAAGAGCAAGGCATTGTGAGCGAGCAAGGAGCAAATGGGAAACGTGAAATTTTAGTGTAAAGCTTTCACTTTCTGTTTGATTTTGAATCAAGTAGTGCTATAAAAAAATCCCGCAATTCAATTGCGGGATTTTTTCTTTTTACACTCAATCTTTTTGGCTGAATTTAGCCAGAGATTGTGTTTAAACAGTTTAAGCAAACTTGGCTAAAACTGCTAAAAAACCATCTTTTTGACGTGGAAATTCAGCAATCACATCGTGAATACGCTGACCTTCAGGATTAGTGGCATTGACATCGCGACCATCGGCAACAAATTGTGTCAATAGACGTTCATAGTCACTTGGACGCATGTGTTTAAATGCGTGATAGAGTACGTGAAAATCTGCATTCACACCTGCAGGTGGAAGTTGATTCAAATAGGCAAATACACGTTCATCCGACCATGCTTCGTTAAAGGTCGCAGGTTGAGATAATGCCATGGCAATCTCCTTTATATTCTTTTGAAAAAATAGGGCAAAATAACTAGTGTTATTTTGCCCTGATTCAATTTGCTTGACTAATCAGTATTCAGATTATCGCTCTTCAGGCAAATTGATATTCATTTCCAACATTTCAATATTGGCTTCTGAACGCACAGACATTTGAATATGTTGTTCATCGACACCACGCACGTAGCGATTTACCACTTGCATGATTTCTTTTTTCATCTGATCAATTTTGTCTTGGCTTAAGCGTTTACCTAGACCTTGTTCAGAAGCAACAATCACTTTTAAGCGATCTTTTGCTGTTTGTGCGCTAGATGGCTTGTCTTCACCGCTAAATAATTTGCTCCAAAATCCTGCCATGTCTACGCTCCAAATAATCGTGCTAACCAACCTTTCGGTTTTGTTTCAATATGACGAAACGGACGTTCTTCACCCAAGAAACGTGCAACTAAGTCATCATACGCCTGACCTGCAGCAGCATCGCTATACAGAATGACAGGTTTACCTTCGTTAGATGCTTGAAGTACGCTCTTACATTCAGGAATCACGCCTAAAGTTGGTACACGTAAAATATCTTTAGAAATGTCGTCAATGGTTAGCATTTCTTGTTTATCGGCACGTTCTGGGTTGTAACGTGTAATACACAAGTGCTTACGCACACGACCTTCATTTTGTTCTACTTTTTTGGTTTTGCTGTCAAGCATACCAATAATACGGTCAGAGTCACGTACTGAAGAAATTTCAGGGTTAGTCACAATAATCGCTTCATCGGCATGGTACATTGCAAGAATGGCACCGCGCTCAATCCCTGCAGGTGAGTCGCAAATAATGTAATCAAACTCTTGTGCCAACTCATCCATAATACGTGCCACACCTTCATCGGTGAGGGCATCTTTATCACGGGTTTGTGAAGCTGGAAGAATATAAAGGTTTTCGATATCTTTATCGCGAATTAATGCTTGTTGTAAACGCGCTTCATTATTTAATACATTCACAAAATCATAAACAACGCGACGTTCACAACCCATAATTAAGTCAAGGTTACGTAAACCCACGTCAAAATCGATAACAACAGTTTTGTGACCACGTAGGGCTAAACCTGTTGCAAAAGATGCACTTGTAGTGGTTTTACCTACGCCACCTTTGCCTGATGTTACGACAACAATTTTCGCCACCGAATCCACTCCTGTTATGGTTTAAATTCCCCTATATTTTTTCGGGGATTTTTGGTGATTATTTATACATTAAAATTGTAGAGCTTCAAATACAAGCTCTTGGTTATCATTTAAGTAAATATGCACAGGTTTTTTAGTCACATGCTGAGGAATATCGTCCGCCACGCAATACGTGCCTGCAATAGATACCAATTCTGCTTCTAGGGAATGACAGAAAATTCGTGCCGCAATATTCCCGCCCGCGCCGGCAATGACTCTACCACGTACACTACCATAAATATGTATATTTCCTGAAGCAATCACTTCAGAACCGCTGTTGATGCCTGCGGTTAAAATAATGTCGCCCTGATGTTGTACCAAGCATTGACCTGTACGCAAAATTTCATCGTGATAAGACGTAATATGCGCTACAGCAGGTGCAGTTTCAGCAACTTGATTTTCCGTCTGTTGCTGTTCTGCCGCAGGTTCAGGTTTTACTTCAACCACTTGTTCTTTGGTGGCTTTCACTTCCTGCAATGGACGGTCTTGCGGGATGACAGGGAACTGAATAGCACGTGCCTGATCTGCCATAATGCCTTCAGTCACAGCAATTGGCTGTGCTTCTAGGCTAATTAGCAATTGAATTAGCGCAATCAATTCTTGTTCGACTGAACTTTCAATGACCACCAAAACCCCTGGTGGAAATGATTTTTGCAACATTGGGCTTAGTTGCTGGCGGATCGCATCATGATCATTGGTGTCTAAGCTAATGCGAATCGCATTGACCAATCTGCCTTTTATCCGTATGTCAGCCATAATAATTCCTTAACACTTCTAACTTTGCTGGTTGTTGAAGTCATCTTATAAATAGAGCAAATCCTAGAACAAATTGGGTGAATTCTCTAGTTCAGTTACTAAAAATATTTCACATTGTTTTAGCTAAAATTATCGAAAGACCTTTATGAAATATCGTGTTGTTGTCCTTCATTTAAAATTTGTTGCCATTGTTTAACTTTTACTTGTTTGCGAATTGCTTCTAAACTTTCAAATATCGCTGATTCTACTAATTTATCAATATGCTGATTATGTTCAATCTCAATCTGACTAATTTTTTCAGCAATCATTTGATAAGTTGGATTTTGTACTTGTTGATGCTGCTGTGCAAAAGGTTCAATTAAACCTTGGGTGATATTTTCGCCCAATCGTTGTCCGATACTTTGAATTTGCTGTTCAATACGTCCACCGACCAATGGAATCAGGCGCAGCAATTGCGTCAGTTCAGGCGTATCTTCAATGGCTTGATTCACCACCAACCCGACATTTTTCGCAATCATGTGACGCTGCATTTGTAATTCTTTGCCTAAGGATTCCTGCAAAATATCGGCTAGGGCAATCGCGAGTAATTGACGATGATGCTCGACCAAATCATCAATAAATTGTTTGTGAGTGGTACTGGTGGTCAATTCACGTTGCACACCATTAAGTACCGTGAGCACCACACGGCTACTCAGTTCTTCCATTAGCAAGTTGTAGTAAAAGTTGCCGCGTTTATACCAACTGTCTGGAATGACTTTATAGCCATGGCTATGCAGGTTGTAACCAATCGCGATGGCACGTAATAAACGTAAAAAACGCAATTGCGGAATAATTGCAAGAATTTCATACCAGTGAATAAACGGGAAAAACCACCAACGCTGATGATGTTTGAAAATAATTGCAATACCCCAACGCACGCCCAACTCTACAATTAAAAACGTGGTAAACCAGCCTTCGGTAATCACCACCCAAGGGCGCAATTCTGTTCGATAAAACTGTAAAATTTCAGGTAGACGAATAAAATCGAACAACCATTCGCCAAAATCACTCATTAAAATGGCATTGGCACTTAAACAGAACAAGTTAAAGATGATTAAACCCATCAAAAACAAGTCATAAGCCAAGGCAATTTTCCATCCCCATGAATCTTTACGCAGGGGATGAAAAGAGGATTTGATGACAGGTTCTTCAGACTTTTTCATGGCGTACCTGAATGGTTATGCAGTCGGAGCTGCAAGTTTTTGTTGCATGCTTTCAATCAATTGATCTTTTTCCAGCCACAGTTCATGCACCCATTGCTGAAAACGCTCACGATATTCAGCATCATCTTCGTAATTGCCGCCCAACACCCAATCTGGAATATTAATTTTGCGTAAATTCACCGCAATGCGCGGCACCTCACCTAACCAAAACTCGCTATAGCCTGGCACGCCATCTGGGTACACAATGGTCATATCTACCAAGGCATCAATTTGATCACCCAAAATATTCAATGCCAAAGCTAAACCACCAGCTTTTGGCTTTAATAAATGTTGATAAGGCGATTGTTGTTGATCATGTTTTTCTTGGGTAAAGCGTGTGCCTTCTAAATAATTCAGCAGGGTAAAGGGCTGACTTAATAACTGTTGGCAGGCTTTACGCGCTTCTTCCATATCGCGGTCTTTCAGCTCAGGTTTTTTGGCAATTTGTGCTTTGCTGTGACGCTTCATCATTGGGAAGCCTAAAATTTTAAAGGCTTGACCCACAAAGGGAATAAAGATCAGCTCCCACTTGGTAAAAAAGCGGGTCAAAGGCATGCGGGTTAAACCAAAGTATTGATTTACTGTGGTATCGACCCAACTTTGATGGTTACAGGTCATAAGATAACGACCTTGCATGCTCAGCTGCAAATTTTCATCAATGCTGATATCCCATTGGGTATTGGGTAACACATGATCAATCAGCCAGTTATTTACACTGAGCCAACTGTTGGTAATTTGAATATTGGCTTCATCGACCTTACTTGACTGCTTGAACAGTTTGGTTAAGCCTAAAGCCAACACAGGAGGGCCGTGAAAAAATGTACTGCCAGTAATGACTGTACCCACAGTGAGTCCTTTTGTGATTTTTTTTAATAAAGGCTGTTTTTTTGCTTGCGATGACATATAAATCAATCCTGAAGATAAATCGTCCAATTCGTCACGTATTTGTAGATTACTCCACTATAAATGTTGTTTTTAAAATAAAAAAGTGTAGAAGTGAAAGTGTGTAGAAATTGTGATGATGTTATGCCCAGATTTGTACATGATCATGTATATTTGTAAGTAAAAGTTTTTTTATTAACAAAAAATCAATGGTCTAAGTATATTTTTTCATTCAATATTCAGCCTGTACAACAAAACACAAGTAAGGAGGCATGCCATGCGTGCATTAGTAATATCGACAGCAGTTGTAGGGGCAATGGTATTAACAGGTTGTCAATCGACTGGTAACAACCTTGGTGGTATGGAATATGACAAAACAGCGTTAGGCACAGTAATTGGTGCTGCTGCAGGTTATGGGGTCTCTAAAAGTAACGCAAACACAAGTGCACAAAACAACCGTGCGGCAGCCATTGGTGCTGTAGTGGGTGCTGCTGCGGGTGTTTATCTTGACAATAAAGAAAAACAACTTCGCCAACAAATGGCAGGTACAGGCGTAGAAGTAAACCGTAATGCTGATGGTTCTGTTGGCTTGATCATGCCAGGTAACATCACGTTTGATACGAACAAATCAAACATCAAACCAAACTTCTATTCTACCTTGGACAAAGTAGCGCAAACGCTCACCCAAGATAACAAGAGCGGCATTTTAGTGACTGGTTATACCGATAATACGGGTAATGACTCCATCAATATTCCATTGTCACAAGCACGTGCACAATCGGTTGCAAGCTACTTGGCTAGCCGTGGTGTATCAACTTCGCGTATTAATGTACAAGGTCAGGGTGCTGCAAATCCAATCGCATCGAACGCAACTGCACAAGGCCGTGAGCAAAACCGTCGTGTAGAAATCAGCATTTATGCGATCCAATAATCTGGCATTGTATAAACTGTAAAGAACCGCCTTCGGGCGGTTTTTTCATGTCAAAAATTTAGTGTTGTCTAATTGCATACTCAGCAAATAGACAATGACGTTGAAAGCAGCATTTTAGATTAGTCATCTTAGGCTGAGATGACTATAATCAAGCTCGAACCGAAATAGAGGAAATACTATGTCACTGGCAAGTCAGTTAAACGACAAGCAACTTGAAGCGATGAAATACACTCAAGGACCCTTGTTAGTGCTTGCAGGGGCGGGTTCAGGTAAAACTTCGGTGATTACCCGAAAAATTGCCTATTTGGTTAAGCATTGCGGGATTCCTGCGCATCGTATTACAGCGATGACTTTTACCAATAAAGCAGCACGAGAAATGAAAGAGCGTGTGACCAAATTGTTGTCACGTGAAGAAGCTAAAGGATTATCGGTTTCGACTTTCCACACCTTTGGTCTGAACTTATTACGTCTTGAATTAAAACACACGCCGTTAAAAGCCAACTTCTCTATTTTAGATGCCGATGACTGCAAACGTATTTTGATGGATTTAATGCACCGCGATAATTTGTCGGGTGCAGAAAGCAAAGAATTGATTGCCAAAGCCATGAAGATGATTTCAGACTGGAAAAATGATCTGATTGCACCAGAGCAGGCGCATACCACCTGCGAAACGCCAGAAGACATCCAATTTGCACATTTATATCAACTTTATGAACGTAATTTACGTGCCTATAACGCGGTAGATTTTGATGATTTAATTGTAATGCCGACACGACTTTTGCAAGAAAATGCCGAAGTACGTGACAAGTGGCAAAACCGTGTTCGTTATTTATTGGTCGATGAGTATCAAGATACCAACACCGCTCAATATATCTTGGTGAAATTACTTGTAGGTGTGATGGGGCAGTTCACTGCGGTAGGTGATGACGACCAATCGATTTACGCATGGCGCGGTGCCAAGCCTGAAAATATGGCCTTGCTGAAAGATGATTTCCCGAATTTAAAAGTGATTAAACTTGAGCAAAACTATCGCTCGACCAGTCGCATTTTAAAAGCGGCCAACACCGTCATTGGCAATAATCCACATATTTTTGATAAAAAACTTTGGTCAGACAAAGGTCATGGCGAAGTGATTCGGGTGATCACTTGCCGCAATGATGATGATGAATCAGAACGCGTGGTTAAAGACTTACTCACGCATAAACTGATGAATGGTAAAAGCTGGAAAGATTATGCAATTTTGTACCGAGGGAACTTTCAGGCGCGCATTTTGGAAACCCAATTACGCCAAATGCAAATTCCGTACAAGCTTTCCGGTGGTCAATCGTTCTTTGCGCGCGCTGAAATCAAAGACATCATGAGCTATTTGCGTTTGATTATTAATCCTGAAGATGACAGCGCATTCTTGCGCATTATTAATACGCCTAAACGTGCGATTGGTCCTGTGACTTTGGAAAAACTAGGGCTGTTTGCACAAGAAAACCATTTGTCATTATTGGCTGCCGCAGGTGATCAGCGTCTGACGATGGCAATTCCGAAAAAAGCCACGACACAGTTGGCAGAGTTTGCAGATTTTATTGGTAATTTTACTCGTAATTTATTGGAAGATGATGAGCCTGTGCCAATCATCCGTCAAATGATGCTCGAAGCAGGTTATATCGACTACATTAAAGAGCAAGCAGCTACCCCTGCGCAGGAAAAAACCAAGCTAGATAATATCGAAGTTCTATATAGCAGCATCCAAAGTTTGATTAACCGCGCTGAAGATGTAGACGAAAAAAATATTGAAAGTGTGATTCGTAAAATGGTGCTGCTCGATATGCTCGAACAGCAACAGGAAGAAGAAGACACTGACAAAGTCAATTTGCTAACTTTGCATGCTTCCAAAGGTTTGGAATTTCCGTATGTATATTTGATTGGCTTGGAAGAAGAGCTTTTGCCGCACAAAAACTCAATTGTGGCAGATACTGTCGAGGAAGAACGCCGTTTGATGTACGTGGGGATTACTCGTGCGCGTCAGGGCTTAACCATTACTTTGGCAGAACAGCGCAAAGCGGGCGGACAAATGAAACAAATGACCCCAAGTCGTTTTTTGGATGAATTACCACAAGATGAATTGGAATGGCTCGGACGCAAGAAAAAATTGGCAGGCGATGTCGATCCGAAATTACAGGCACAGCATTATTTAGAAAATTTACGTGCCTTAATCAAGCGCTAATTTTTTGAAAATACTTAGGGCATTGATGCGAGTACAGCATCAAATGGCACATCGAAAATCGAAAGAACATTGAAAATTTAAAAACAGGATAAACTTCATGAAAGTTCAAGTTAAAGTCTTAGATTCACGTTTAGGCACAGAATGGCCAATGCCAACGTATGCAACCGCAGGTTCGGCAGGGTTGGACTTACGTGCTTGTGTAGACAGCAGTACTGTGATTGAGCCGGGTCAAACTGTATTGGTTAAAACAGGTTTAGCGATTTATATTGAAGATACAGGTTTTGCAGGCATGATTTTGCCGCGTTCAGGCTTGGGTCACAAACATGGCATCGTGTTGGGGAACTTGGTGGGTTTGATTGATTCAGATTATCAGGGTGAATTGATGGTTTCGGTGTGGAACCGTAGCCAAACAGCATTTAGCTTAGAACCTGGTGAGCGTTTAGCGCAATACGTTTTGGTTCCTGTGGTACAGGCCAAGTTTGAACAAGTAGATGAATTTGTTGCCACCGAACGTGGTGCAGGTGGTTTTGGGCATACGGGCAAAAACTAAGTTACTTAGGTTTCAGCCTATATCGTTTGGTAAAGTTTTATCTGAAACTTTACCAACAATTCTTGAAAAGTAACGAAAGATGTACTAATAATGACAAGTAAATCACTAGCTCTGATGAGACCATTGCACATCTATTAAAAAATCTAATTAGAATTTTCAAAATATCTCGAGCCAAGATTTATTCACTTTATGTTGGCTCATCTTTGTAGTTGTAAGCCTATGAACAATCCACAAACACTTTTTCCTCAGCATATTTTTCGCGCTTACGACATTCGTGGCAAAGAAACTGTGCTGACCGCGAAATTGGTACACGCCATTGCACAAGGATTGGTGCAACAATATCAACAAGAAAAGCAAACTCAAATTAGTATTGGTTATGATGCGCGTTTAAATAGCCCCGCTTATGCTGAAATTATGCGCCAAGTCTTTCTTGCCCATCAATTTCAAGTGACGATGGTGGGTTGTTGTTCTAGCCCGATGTTGTATTTTATGGCACGACACACGGCAGGCAATGGCATTATGCTTACGGCCAGTCATAATCCAAAATCAGACAACGGCATTAAATGGATTGTGCAGGGCGAACCGCCAACCCCTGAAATGATTCAACACGTGGCACACGATGCAGCGCCATATTATTTAAATACCGATGCAGCACCATCCATCGCCTCACAACACGCCACCAACATTTCACATGAATTTATTGAAGATGCGTGTCAGCAATATCAGCAGGCAATGTTGAACGATATTCAACTGGCGGGCACTTTTAAAGTGGTTTTAGATGGGATGTATGGTTCGGCAGGTCATTGCGCTGCTTTGGTTTTGCAAAAAATGGGCTGTGAGGTGATTGCTTTACGCTGCGAAGCCAATGGTCATTTTCCAGAACATGCACCCGATCCATCACAAGAAAAACACTTACAACATTTAAAAGCTGCGGTGCGTGAACATCAGGCGGACATTGGCATTGCTTTAGATGGCGATGGTGATCGTGTCGTCCTCTTGGATGAACATGCCAATGTGCTTTCAGCAGATCGTTTGCTGTCTTTATTTGCAGAAATGTGTTTAAAAACTCATCCTCAGCATCAAGTGGTGTTTGATGTAAAATGCTCCACTATGGTGCGCAATACCGTGCGTGATTTGGGTGGCGAAGCGGTGATGATTCGCACGGGCAGTACCTTCTTGCGGCGTTATTTGGCGCAGTCGCAAGGCAAGGCTGTGTTCGGTGGCGAATACGCAGGACATTATGTATTCAATGATGGACGTGGTTTTGGCTATGACGATGGTATTTACGCAGCGCTGCGCGTGTTGGAATATTTAAGCCACAGTAATTACAGCAGCCTTTCGGCATTGATGCAGAAATACCCTGAGCGTTGCTGCACTGAAGACACGTATATCAGCACACGGAATATTGAACCGAGTGCGGTTTTAAATGATGTTGAAAGTTCTAGCCATCGCAGTGGTGCAGAATTAAGTAAAATAGATGGTGTAAGACTTGATTTTGAAGATGGATTTGGCATTATTCGAGCATCCAATACAGGCGAATATTTTACGGTGCGTTTTGATGCCGATAATCCATCACGACTGAATGATATTCGCGATACATTTGTTTCCATGTTAAGTGAGCGATACCCTGAAATCGCCCAAGACATTTTAGATGCTCAATAAGGAGAGGCGAATGCCACATCAACAGACTGGTATCGACAAAGCGCAAATTTTGACTGAAGCTTTGCCGTATATTCAACGTTTTGCGGGCAAGACCCTTGTTGTGAAATATGGCGGCAATGCCATGACCGATCCTGAGCTGGAAAGTTCTTTTGCTCGTGATATCGTGTTGTTAAAGACTGTAGGCTTAAACCCGATTGTGGTGCATGGCGGTGGCCCACAAGTGGATTCTATGCTCAAGCAATTGGGGCGTGAGTCTGACCGTATTGATGGCATGCGTGTCACCGATCCTACGACTATGGAAGTCGTAGAAATGGTCTTGGGTGGTAGCGTCAACAAATCTATCGTCAATCTGATTAACCAACATGGCGGTCGTGCCATTGGTTTGACGGGTAAAGATGGTAACTTGATTCGCGCACAAAAATTATTGATGCAAAAAACTACTGAAACAGGCGAAGTACAACAAATTGACCTTGGTTTGGTGGGTGAAGTGGTGGGTGTCAAAACCGACGTGTTGGAAATGTTTACCAGCAGCGACTTTATTCCAGTGATTGCACCTTTAGGTGTCGATGATGCAGGCAATACCTATAACATTAATGCCGATTTAGTCGCAGGTAAAGTTGCCGAAGCATTGGGTGCGGAAAAGTTAATTTTGCTGACCAATATTACGGGTGTATTAGACGAAAATAAAAACCTGTTAACTGGTTTGACTACGCAGGAAGTAGATCGTTTAATTGATACAGGCGTGATTTACGGTGGCATGATTCCAAAAGTGGGTTGTGCATTGGATGCAGTTAAAGGAGGTGTAATCAGTGCACATATTGTAGATGGTCGTGTGCCACATGCTACTTTATTGGAAATCTTTACTGATCATGGTGTGGGAACATTAATTACCAACCGTGTCCAAACGCGTAAATAAAACTCTATAAGATGATCCCTAAAAGAGCTTCACAATTGAAGCTCTTTTTTATGTCAAATTTACGGCAAGAAACTGAAATTTTGTTGATTCAGCATCCTTGAAATTGCTTTGCACCTATCCTGCAATCTTAAAATTGTAGTCGCTAAAATCGCGGTCATCATAGTGTCATGCTGCTGTCCTAGTGTAGGAGAAAACATGAGGTATCTATGATGCTACAAAAATTAAATCAGTATCGTCAGCAGTTTAGCTTTCCTATGGTTAAAGTGGGTAAAGCACAGAAAAAAAACAGCAAAGCTACGCAATATGCGTTTGAATGGGTTGAAAATTTAAAGCAACTACAAGAAGTACAGCGCTTTCGTGCACAGCAATTTTCCAAGCAATTTGGCATTGAATTTGAATCGGGTTTAGATCAGGACTTGTACGATTTTGGCTGTGAACACGCCGTACTCAGAGATAAATCTACGGGTGAAATTGTTGCTTATACTCGTTTAAAACTTTGGCAAGGGCATGAGCTAGCCAACAGTTATAGTGCGCACGAGTTTAAAATTATAGATGAGTTAGGGCATCTCTCGAATATTGTCGAAATGGGGCGTACTTGTGTGCATCCACGTTATCGTTCAGGCAAAACACTCTCTATTTTATGGCTGAATTTAGTGCCTAAAGTGTTATGGGAAATGCGTGCCAAACACATGATTGGCTGTGTCAGTATTCGTTTGGAAGGTAATGAAGCACGCGCGTATCATACCCATCAAGCGATTCAACAATTGGCAGAAAATCAACGCTGCGATATTCAGTCACAGCAGCCGTTTGAGCCAAGTTGTCCAAGTCATAGCTTTAGCCAAGATGAACGAATACCTAAACTGTTTGATGTTTATCTGAAAATGAATGCTAAGCTGTCTGAGCAAGCATTTTATGACCGTGAGTTTAACTGTCTAGATTATTTTGTTTTGTTAGATGTGAAACAAATGGCGAAACATTTTATTCGCCAAAAGAAAGTGAAAGCATCTTAACTAACCCGAATTACGGATAAGAAAAGCCCTTGAAAAAAAGGTAGTTAGAGCCATTTAGAAAGTTACGACACAAC